>DQAM01000116.1 GCA_003523545.1 Dysgonomonas sp. | reverse complement strand
GGCACTGGATATTCCTTATAAACCTTCCTATCGGGGTTTTAGGAATTATAATCGCCCAAAAAGTGATGCCTAATTTTCAACGCCAAAGCAAGCGCCTCGATATTATCGGTTTTTTTCTTTTTTCGGGTGCAATCATAGCCCTGTCTTTTCTCCTGGAACTGGGAGAAAGAAGTTCGGTATCTATAAAAGGATTGATTGCAATATTATCGGTCTTCCTCATACTGGGAGGGTTATATGTACTTTATGCCAGAAGAGTGCATAACCCGATTATAAATCTGAATCTGCTTAAAATCAGAACTCTCCGGATAGGATTGTTAGGTAATTTATTTACACGGCTGGGAATTGGTAGTATGCCGTTTCTGTTGCCCCAAATGATTCAGATTGCATTCCATCACACTCCTACTCAATCAGGATTGGTTATGATGTCATCGGCCATTGCCACACTTATTGCCAAATCACAGGTCGTACCACTGGTAAAGCGTTTCGGGTACAGAAAGATATTAATTACCAATACCATTTTATTAGCAGTAGTAATATCATTGTTTGCTCTAACTAATCAATCGACACCGTTGATATTACTGGTTCCGATATTATTCGTATATGGAAGCGTTAATTCTATTCAGATGACATCCATGAATACTATTTCACTGGCAGACCTTACTCCGGATGTGGCAAGCGGGGGCAACAGCATGATTCAAATTACACAGCAATTGTCGATGAGTTTCGGCGTATCAGTAGGTGCAATGATATTGAGGCAGACCGAGTCGGCTTCGTGGCTTACCGGAGGAGATATTGGGCTGTCATTCAAATATACATTTCTTATACTCGGTGCTATGACTTTATTATCTACATTGGTATTTACCCGCCTCAGAAAAGACGATGGAGATGCTATGGCCGGACATAAATAAAAAAAGCTCCATGTAAATAAATACATGGAGCATAGACATACTATATATTAAATTAATTAAGTATGTTTTTTTAATCTTTATCGGTCGGCATAACTTCTTCTCTCGCTTCCATTTTCTTTTTCAAAAGCTCGATAATTTCTTCGTCATTCAGTTGCTTTATATTAGTCAAGAGAAAATGTTTATCCAGATAATCACCGAATTCGTTAGCTTCGTTTATAGCTTTCTGTACGCTTTCCTTTGCATCGTGGCTCAGACCACACAGCAGAAACATTCTCATGTAATTCCCTTTTATCTCCATTTCCTCCAGGTCTATATTGTCTCGCTCAAACTGAAACTGCAATTCTCGAAGTAGAGTTTCCCTCTGAAAATCGGTGAAATCCATTCTGTCGGCTGTAGCAATTACAGAGAAATAACGAAGCTTTTTATTTTTTCCTCCCAAACCTGTCGATACGAAAAATTGCTTTTCTCCCGAAAGTTCGGCATCGAGTAATATTTTACTTTCAGCCAGAGCCAACGCCGACCAATATGTTAATTCCGGTTCCATCGGACTACTGTGATAGGTTTCGATTGCCCTGTATGCTGCTACATCCACTATGCCTGCCAATACAGTCAGATAATATCTTTTATCTTCAATATCAGCTTCAGGAGTAAAAAGTTTGGCAATCATATAATTCCTGTCAAGACTCTCATTTTCCTTTTTTTTCTGTACATATTTTGAATAGTGGAAATATTTCATTTGTTCCTCTACGGGAACTATTTCAGTCAGCATGTGCATATTATCCCTCATTTCCCCCGATGCATCCCTTAATTGATTTATTATTTTATCAAAATTATCCATGAATATAACTTCTTAGGTGATACAAAACAATCTTTAGTTATAAATATTCAAGAATTATACCAAAAAAATTATTTTATGAAATTGTAATATCTTATATATTTTATTAAAACGAATTCACTATGTATTTAGTTCAGACATAACTTTTACGACAATATAAATATAATCAATCAACATATACTTTATGGGTAAAATAATTAATTTTGATAATTTATAACCAAATAAAATAGTGAAATGAAATACCTTAAATTTAAATCCTTAACTGTTTTCTCAATCTTATTGTTATCGACAGCTTTAGCTTTCAGTGCCCCGATTAACATACCGATGGGTGCAAATGCTTATTTAACTACCAATCCGAAAGGAGCACGTATATCCAATGAAGGAGTAGTTAAATGGTCTGACCCATCAACTGTTATTTCCAGTTGGTTCAGAATAAATAAAACAGGTAATTTAAATTTGTCCATCCGGGCAAAAGCTTTATCGAAAGATGCCGAAATAAAAGTATCTTTTAATAATCAAACTGTTCCTTTAATTCTGAATAGTGAAGAATGGACTGTTTATCCGGTAGCCGACAACATCACTATATCAGAAACTGGTTATTTTAGGATTGATATTCAGGGAGTAAAAAAGTCGGATCAATTTTTCGCTGAAATCTCCGACCTGATTGTGGACGGCTCAGCTCTAGAAGAAAAACCCAATTATGTAAAAGACTTTTCCTATTATTTCGGGCGTAGGGGGCCTTCCGTACACCTGAAATACCCTTTCCCCGATGATAAAGAGAATATAGAATATTTTTATAACGAAATTACCGTTCCCGAAGGAGATGATGTTATCGGTTCCTATTATATGGCCAATGGATTTGGCGAAGGTTATTTTGGTATGCAGGCAAATTCTGAAACAGAAAGAAGAATCTTGTTTTCTGTGTGGAGTCCGCATGTGACAGATAACCCGAAAGACATACCCGAGCATTTACAAATCAAAAAACTTCGTCAGGGTGAAGGTGTCCATATCGGTGAATTCGGAAACGAAGGTTCGGGCGGACAAAGCTATCTGAAATATCCGTGGAAAGCAGGTGTGACCTATAAATTCCTTATGCAGGTGCATCCGGATGGTAAAGGCAATACGATTTACACAGCTTATTTCTTTGCTACAGATGAAAAGCGTTGGAGACTGATTGCAAGCTTCCTTCGTCCCGAAACGGATACATGGTACAGAGGAGCACATTCTTTCCTTGAAAACTTTATTCCCAATCAGGGTTATTTGACACGGAAAGTTCTTTTCGGCAATCAGTGGGCTGTAAGCAATAAAGGAAAATGGGTGGAACTGACTGATGCCGTTTTCACCTATGATGCTACTGCGCGTCAACAGGTTCGTACCGATTACAAAGGTGGTGTTATAGAGGGCAAAAGCTTCTTTCTTCAGAACTGCGGTTTTTTCAATGAAAATACCATATTTAACAGCAAATTTGAGAGAGTGAAAGAAAACAAAAAGCCTAAAATCAACTTCAAACAGTTGCAATCACTAAAATAATATAACTTATATCCATAATTATATAACAGCAAACAACCTTCTGATTTGTAACTTTGTTTTACAAAACAGGAGGTTGATTTATGAAAGAACATATAATAAAGAAAAATTTACCTGTGCTGAATATGTATTGCGCAGCTTGCGCCAATAGTGCCCAGAAGGTATTATCAAGGCAGAAAGGCGTACAATCGGCATCCGTCAACTTTGCAACGGGTACGGCACAGATTGAGTTCAATCCCGACGAAACAGATACAGCAAAACTTAAAACCGCATTGCAGGCAGTCGGCTATGATTTGGATATTGAGGAAACTCAGGAGGCTCAGGAACATCTGGACGAAATCCACGAAAAATACTATAAAGAATTAAAATATAAGGTTATAGGGTCGTTAATCTTTAGTATTCCTTTAGTGATAATCGGGATGACTCCCGCTCTGATGCACCTGCCGTATGCCAATTATCTGATGTGGATTTTGGCAACGCCTGTCATTCTGTATTTCGGAAAGGACTTTTTTATGCGTGCGTTCAAACAGTTGAAGCACAAAACTTTCAACATGGATACGCTTGTTTCACTGAGTGCGGGTACAGCCTATATCTACAGCCTGTTTAATACACTTTATCCTCAGTTCTGGCATTCGAGAGGATTACATGCCGATGTATATTTCGAAGCGGCAGCGGTGGTTATAACCTTTGTTTTATTGGGTAAACTACTTGAAGAAAAAGCAAAAGGGAATACTTCTTCTTCCATCAAGAAGCTGATAGGATTACAACCCAAGACCGTTACAATAATCAACGAGGATAATACTCAATCAGAAATATCCATATCTCAAGTACAGGTAGGAAACATCATTTTGGTAAAACCGGGAGAAAAAATTGCAGTCGATGGGATTGTTCTGAATGGAAGATCTTTTGTTGATGAGAGTATGATAACCGGTGAACCTGTTCCTGTGGAAAAAAATACAGGCGATAAGGTGTATTCGGGAACAATCAATCAAAAAGGAAGCTTTAGTTTTCAAGCCGAAAAAGTAGGTAGTTCTACCCTACTCGCCCAGATTATCCGAATGGTACAGGACGCCCAGGGAAGCAAAGCTCCTGTACAAAAGCTGGTAGATAAAATTGCAGGGATCTTTGTACCGGTAGTAATTGGTATAGCGATATTGAGCTTTATCGTTTGGATGGTATTAGGTAATGATAATGCTTTTACTCATGCACTGTTATCGTTTATTACCGTTCTTGTTATAGCTTGTCCTTGTGCTTTAGGATTGGCAACACCTACCGCTATTATGGTGGGTATAGGTAAAGGCGCTGAAAACGGTATCCTGATTAAGGATGCGGAAAGTCTGGAAACTATCCAGAAGACCGATGTAGTAATTCTAGATAAAACAGGGACGATTACAGAAGGTAAACCGACCGTTACAGATATGAAATGGATTATTGCAGAATCACCCGAAATTAGAAATATAATATACAGTATCGAAAAATCGTCTGAACATCCTTTAGCCGAAGCAATGACTTCATACCTCAAAACCGATGCGGATTATCTGAACAATATCCGTATTGAGAGTATTACCGGACAGGGTATAATCGGAATTTACGACGAAAAGAAATACTTTATCGGTAATGAAAAACTGATAACTTCTAACGGAATCAATATTCAACCGGAAGCGGAACAGTGGATTAGAAATAAACATAAAGAAGCAAATACGGTAGTTTTGTTTTCAAATGAAAGATCTATTATTGCATGCATTGCTATTGCTGATAAGATAAAAGAATCGTCTATCCGTGCAGTTAGTGAGTTGCAATCTCATGGAATCGAAGTTTACATGCTTACAGGTGATAATGAAGAAACCGCAGCAACCATCTCTGCTCAGGCAAATATCAGGGAATTTAAAGCAGGATTGTCCCCTATTGATAAAACTGAGTTTGTAAAAGACTTGCAATCGCAAGGTAAAGTAGTTGCTATGGTTGGCGACGGTATCAACGACAGTGCAGCGCTTGCTCAGTCTAATGTGGGTATTGCGATGGGAAAAGGAAGTGATATTGCCATAGAAACGGCTAAAATGACTATCATTTCGAACGACCTGACAAAAATATCGCAGGCTATCAAATTATCGAAACAGACAAACCGCACCGTTAAGCAGAATTTGTTCTGGGCATTTATCTACAACCTGATTGCTATTCCGATTGCTGCGGGTATTCTTCACCCGGTAAATGGTTTCCTGCTCAATCCGATGTTTGCGGGGGCGGCTATGGCTTTGAGTAGTATTAGTGTAGTTGCGAACAGCATTTTACTAAAATATAAATCCTTATAAAAATTCAAGTTATGAAAGAAGAATTCAAATTTAAGACCAACATCAATTGCGGAAATTGTGTTGCACGGATAAAACCCTTTATCGACAAATTAAACGGTATCGAAAACTGGAGTGTGGATACGGATAATCCCGAAAAAATACTCACTGTTCAATCCGTGGGAGTCACTTCTGACCAGATAATCGATGCAGTGGAAAGTGTTGGGTTCGATATCGAGAAGATATAAAAGAAATGAATTAGAAATTAAGGTTAGAACACAGATAACACAGAATAGAATCACAGTTTTATTTATCTCCTATGATTTGCAAAACAATAAAATTGTGTAAAGCTGTATAATTAGTGTCTTTTGTGTTCTAATTTTAACTCTTGACTCTCTATTTATTTTGATTTCTTTTTCCTCATTTTCATATTCAGGAACTCCACTAATAAGGAGAACACAATAGCAAAATAGATATATCCTTTAGGTATTTCCCCTACTTCCCTTCCGAACAAGCTCAGATGTGAAATATGAGCCGCTTCCAGAACCAGCATAAGGCCAATCAGTATCAAGAAAGACAAGGCCAGCATCTGAATGGTAGGATGCGTATTTACAAATTTGCTTACAGGTCCAGAGAAGAACATCATTACCATAACGGCGATAACAATAGCAGTCACCATGATGGCCATGGCGCCATCATAACCGTACTGAGTGAAACCTACCATTCCTACGGCGGTCAAGACGCTGTCAAATGAAAAAACAATATCCAACGCCACAATCTGTGCGATTATTATCCAGAAATTATTCGATTTGGGTTTAATATTCATATTTTCATCTTCGGGTTCAATTTTATTATGAACTTCCGTGACGCTTTTATAGAGGAGAAAAAGCCCTCCAACAAATATGATAATTGCTTGTCCGGAAACAGTGCCCGAAATCCATGAAGATGTGAATGAAAATAGTGGTTTAGTTAATTGCATCAACAATGAAATTCCGAATAAAAGTGCTATTCTAGCAAACATAGCCAGCAGCAATCCTGTTATTCGTCCCTTCGCCTGCTGTTCGGGAGCAAGTTTTGAGGTCATTATCGAAAGGAATACGATATTATCGATTCCAAGTACTATTTCCAGAAATATTAATGTCAAAAGTGCCATCCATGCACTGGGCATAGCAAAAGTTTGTATTATTTCTTCCATGTTGTTTAATTACAGCCTATTATAATTGAAATTCATAGGACTTCATACGACCCTTTCCGTTCAATACAATTTTATCACTGTATATTTCAACAATTCCATAGGCATTTTCGTTCTCGGTTTCTACCATTCCTTGTACCGTAACAGACGGAATATTTTTATAATAATCAAAAGCACCCTCATGGTGATGACCTGCAAACAGGACTTTAACACAAGAATATTTACCGATTAACTCCAGTATTTCTTTATCGTTTAGCGCTGTTAATCCCATCTCAGGATAAAGCGGATGATGTGAAAATACAATTACATTTTGTCCTTTTTTCTGAGCCTCATCCAATTCTTTTTTCAGCCATTGCATTTGTTTCTGGCTTATTCCTCCGTTCCATGGAGCGCCGTTATTTCGCTTTTCCTGCTTAATTTTTTCCTGCATGGCTAATAGTTCTTTCTCTTTTTCAGTCCCCCCTACATTTGCGTACGAAGCTATTTCATTTGTATTGAGGATGATGAATCTCCAGCTCCCTTTTTTAAAGGAATAATATTCCGAAGGCATCTTAAGTTTCTTAAATAATAGCTTATTATTGGTTATCCCGTTGTAATCATGGTTTCCTGTGGTATTATAAGCTTTTTTATCCAACTTTTTCAAACGAAGCATAATCGTATCGAGACTAGCCGGATTTCTGTCCGATAAATCACCCAAATTGAGAATGAAGTGTACATTATTCTTATTAAAATAATTGATAGCTTCATCCAGTTTCGATAATGAATTTCTGTAAAACCGTTTATTCGCATTGTCACAATCACAATATTGAATATCAGCAATAAGACCAAATTTAATCAGAGGAACATTGTCTTGTGCCGACAAATCTATTCCAAAATACAATACTGAAACTAACAAGGTAGTAAATAATTTAAAGATTTTCATATGTATAATAATTTAAAGATTATCCTGATAGTTACCTCTTTTCTTAGAAATCAAAAGTAAGCCCAAGCCTGTTATCAGTCCATTGAATAATAAAATTTCGTTGCCAACATTATAATTGAAAGTTTGTTTCAGAGATACCTCTAAAATAAAACTTAACACAGGAGCAGAAATACATATCATAGGTACAAATTTATCGCGAGGATTTATTTTGGTAAACAGCCCAAAGAAGAACAACCCCAATAACGGTCCATAGGTATAAGATGCAACCTTATAAATAGTATTCAGTATACTGTCCTGATTCAGGTAATTTATCAGAACGATTACAAGCAAAAATATAAAGCTAATCAGTACATGGATTTTCCTTCTTATTTTTACCGAGTTTTCTATATTTTTCTTCTCAATGTCTAGCAAATCCACGCAAACGCTCGTAGTAATCGAAGCCAGAGCTGAATCGGCACTAGAAAATGCTGCTGCTATAATTCCGATGGCAAAAAATACAAGCACAGGAAAACCAAGATATTGAGTAGCAAGTACAGGCAATATTTCATCTGATTTTTCGGGCAGAGATATACCCATCTGCGAGGCAAAAGTCAACAGCAAAACACCTAAAGCAAGAAATAAATAGTTGATAGGAACAGAAAAAAAACCAAAACTTACCATGTTTTTCTGAGCGTCTTTCAATGTTTTGCAGGTCAGGTTCTTTTGCATCATATCCTGGTCTAATCCGTTCATTACGATAGCAATCAATACACCGCTGAAAAACTGTTTGAAAAAATTCTGCTTCGAAATCCAATCTTCAAAAACAAATATGCGTGAATGTTCACTGTTTGTTACTATTTGTATAGTCTCTGCAAAATTAAAATCGAGCTTGTCTATTACCTGCCAGATTATAAGAACCAACGCCGAAATAAGACAAAAGGTTTGCAGTGTATCCGTCCAGACAATCGTTTTTATGCCGCTTCGGTAAGTATATGCCCATATCAGTAATATATTACCCAGAGCAACGACCCAAAACGGTATTCCCCACGGTTCGAATACAAGTTTATACAAAATCAGGACAACCAGATACAGCCTAGCAGCAGCGCCTATTGTTTTTGATAAAATAAAAAATGAAGCACCTGTTTTATACGAACGTAGACCGAAGCGCTTTTCCAGATATCCGTAAATAGTAGTTAGATTAAGTTTGTAATAAAGAGGTAATAATACATAAGCAATAATTATATAACCTAATAAAAAGCCTAAAACCATCTGCATATAGGTCATATCGAGTCCTCGTGTCATTCCGGGTACTGAGACAAAACTCACTCCCGATATGGAAGAACCAATCATTCCGAAGGCAACTATATACCAGGGCGATTTCCGGTTACCCAGAAAAAAGGCATCGTTGTCATTGTTTTTACGACTTACAGTGTAAGAAATCAAGCTTAGAAGCCCGAAGTATATTAAAAGGATAATTAAGATATATATTCCCATGATATAGGATTTATAAAGGTTTTCAAAGATACTTTTAAATCCCGAAATATAAAAAGACAGCGCCCATCATATTTTAACATATTTAGTATGTAAAGTTTGTATGAAATACCTTTTTAACTATCTTTACACACAATGTATAAATTCATTAATCACATTAAAAACTATGAAAAAAAGTATCATTCAAAACTTGTGGATTTTTGCAGCTTCTGCCGCTATGGTTTTTACATCGTGCGGAAATACTACAGAGCATAATACTCTTACAGAAGCTGAAACAGCAGAAGGTTGGCAGCTATTGTTCGACGGTACAACCATGAACGGATGGCGGGACTATAACGGCGAAGGATTATCCCAATCGTGGCACGTTGTTGACGGCTGCATTCAGGCGAAGGGTGACGGTAGTGATGCCAGCGGATACATTGTTACAGACAAGCAATATGAGAATTTCGAATTATCATGGGATTGGAAACTTGCAAAAGCAGGTAATAGCGGAATGCTTTATCATGTAGTAGAACGTCCTCAGTTCAGCGTTCCTTATGTTACAGGGCCGGAATATCAATTGATAGATGAGCCTAACTTTCCCGAACCCCTTGAACCCTGGCAAAGACTGGGTGTAGATTATGCGATGTATCTTCCCGATACTACAAAAATGAAAGTAAATCCTCAGGGAGAATGGAACAATTCAAAAATAGTATTTGACAATGGTCATGTTGAACATTGGCTCAACGGTGAAAAAATACTGGAATTCGAAGCATGGACAGATGACTGGTTCCAACGCAAGAACAGTGGTAAATGGACAAAT
>DQAM01000117.1 GCA_003523545.1 Dysgonomonas sp. | reverse complement strand
CGGAAAGTTCAGGAATATCAGGACGTTCAGCTTTGATAGAATCCCTTACTGCTATATCATAAAGAAGGATATTCTGATGTGAAACTCCTTCTGTATTAAGCTGAATATATCCGGAAACCATCTTTAAAGTATCACTCACTTCGGGTTTAACTATTGTATAAAGAGTATCTTTATTCAGTTTTATCAGTTCATTTATCAAAGTATCACGATAGGTAAATGTCACCGACAGGTCGGCATCGGTATCTTCCTGCACCCATAAGGTACTCAGGTCGATTTTCAGATCGGGATATTTTTTTATCTGGAAGGAATCAATCGTAAAAGTAAGCAAAGGATTCGCTTCATTCAGATAAAAGAATGCAGGCAGAATACTAAAGTTAACTGTCTTACGGGGACGAAGACTGCGCGGCATGCGCTTGGTCAGTAAGTCCTGCTCCCTGCGCAGGGTTGCTACTACCGAATCATTTACCCTGTTGTAAATGTCTACATTGTCGGAATACCACACCAAAGAAGAATCTAATTGAGCGCGGGTAATATTGTGCTTTTCCAAAACCCCGTTGATGAGTGCTTCCTTCTGCTCTTTAAGCCTGAAATCATCATATCTGGTAGAAGAAATGGCCTCCGCTAATTGTATATCGCGCAATACTTCTACCATCTTGTCTCTCGACAAAACATTATCCTTCTTACATGCCGAAAAAATAATCAGCGATACAAAAAAAGACAGGATATATGGAATAGTATTTTTTCTCAATTTCTCGCTCTTTTATCTTCAGGCTTTAGCCTCGTCTTTCTTTTGCTCGAGAGATTCAAGCAATGTTTTACGGTAAAATAACAGCAGAATTATAATCCCAACTGTAATAGCAGAATCTGCTAAATTGAATATCGGACGGAAGAAAACGAAATCTTCACCTCCCCATACCGGGAACCAATCGGGAAATGTGCCCTCTATCAGAGGAAAGTAAAACATATCCACTACCTTTCCATGAAGAAAACTGGAATAACCTTCGCCGAACGGCACCATCTGCGCTACATGACCGGGATAACTGGCCGTAAATATTTCGCCGTAAAACATACTGTCGATTATATTGCCCAGTGCTCCGGCCAATATGAGAGCCACACAAATAATAAACCCGTGCGCATACTCTTTTTTTACCAAAAGATACAGATAGTATCCGATAAATAAAACAGCTACAATACGGAAGACGGATAGGAATAGCTTGCTCAGCACCTCCATTCCGAATGCCATTCCGTTATTTTCCACGAAATATATCTTAAACCAGCTTGTAATCTCGATAGATTCGTACAAAGCCATATTGGTTTTAATCCAGATTTTGAGAATCTGATCTGCGATGATAACGAGTAAAACTACTAATACGGCTGTGGCTGTCTTCGGGAATTTAGAAATCATTTAATCGTGTATATCTGTTTTCATTTAGGACAATATGCCAAGTATGCTTCTGCATATTGGCACATTATCCTTTTACTATCTTATATCTAAGTGCTTTCTTTACCTCGTTATTTCGCACCGCTGTTCTTAGCTTCGATACTTAGTGTAGCATGAGGCACCGCACGAAGACGTTCCTTCGGTATCAGCTTACCGGTTTCGCGGCAAATACCGTAGGTTTTATTTTCGATGCGGATCAGTGCCGCCTGCAGGTTCTGAATAAATTTCATCTGGCGTTGTGCCAAACGTCCGGCCTCTTCTTTAGACAAAGTAGCCGCACCCTCTTCCAATACTTTGAAAGTAGGAGACGTGTCGGTTACATCGTTACCGTCAGCATTTGTAATAGATGCTTTCAAGCCGTCGTATTCTTCTTTGGCCTTTTGTAATTTAGCCAGAATCAAATCGCGGAATTCTTCCAATTCCTCGTCTGTATATCTTGTTTTCTCTGCCATAGCTCCTCCTCCAATTTTAAATTATTTACAAATATACTATTTATTATACTTTTTCAATATGTATATCGATTACTAAATCGTCCATATCTACTTCCGTACCTTTAACATCTTTCTGCAAAAGAAGTTCATCCGCCAATACCTGTCCGGATATGTAATCTTTGTATTCTTCCACGGCTTCTTTTATCCGGTCATCGTCAGTCATTACTACTTTTATCCTGTCGGTGATATCCAGTCCGGTCGATTTGCGAAGATTCTGGATGCGGTTCACCAATTCACGGGCAATACCTTCTTTACGCAATTCGTCTGATACCGTTATATCCAGAGCCACTGTCAGGCGTCCCTCATTGGCCACAAGCCATCCTTCAATATCCTCAGATATGATTTCTACGTCAGCAAGTTCGACCGTTGCACTTTGCCCGTCTATATCAAAAGTATAGAAACCATTAGTTTCAAATTCTGAAATAGCTTCCTGATCCATCGACTGGATCACGGCAGCCAGTTGCTTCATTATCTTTCCATAGCGCGGCCCCAGCTTTTTGAAATCGGGTTTCACTTTCTTTACAAGTATACCCGCCGCATTATCAACATATCTCAGCTCTTTTACATTTACTTCGTTGAGTATAAGATCGCGGACAGCTTCGATAGCATCCTGTTGCTGTTTATCCAGCACCGGAACCATAATCTGCATCAATGGCTGGCGAACCTTTATATTTACCTTACGGCGCAAAGCCAGTACCATGGATGATATACTCTGCGCTATCTGCATCCGTTCTTCCAATGCCTTGTCGACAACAGAACTATCATAAACCGGGAAATCCGCTAAATGAACAGATTCAGCCGGGTTTTGTTCACAAGCGGAAACCAAATCCAGGTATAATTTATCGGAATAGAATGGCGATACAGGCGCAATTAACCGGGCAACTGTCTCGAGACAAGTATATAATGTCTGATATGCGCACAATTTATCCTGAGTCATTCCACCACCCCAGAAACGCTTCCGGTTGAGGCGTACGTACCAGTTGCTCAGATTGTCGTTTACGAAGTCTGAGATAGCACGTCCGGCCTTGGTAGGCTCATAAGTTTCATAATATTCATCCACCTCTTTCACCAGAGTATTCAGCAGAGATATGATCCAGCGGTCTATCTCCGGCCGTTCAGATACCGGAACCTGAGGCTGTGAATTGTCAAAGCCGTCTACATTGGCATACAGGGCAAAGAATGAGTAGGTGTTGTATAAAGTCCCGAAAAATTTACGGCGTACTTCGTCTATGCCTTCTATGTCAAATTTGAGATTATCCCAAGGTGAAGAATTGGTAATCATATACCAGCGCAAAGGATCGGAACCGTATTTTTCGATAGTAGCAAACGGGTCGACTACATTTCCTTTGCTTTTCGACATCTTGTTGCCGTTCTTATCGAGCACCAGACCATTGGAAACTACATTTTTGAAAGACACACTTCCTTTTACCATGGTAGATATAGCGTGCAAAGTGAAGAACCATCCCCGCGTCTGGTCTACTCCTTCCGCAATAAAATCGGCAGGATATATCTTGGCAAAATCTTCTTCCGGTATATTCGGATAGAACACCTGGGCAAAAGGCATAGCTCCCGAATCGAACCATACGTCGATCAGGTCTGCTTCTCGTTTCATAGGTTTGCCCGAAGGTGAAACCAATATGATATCATCCACATAAGGACGGTGCAAATCTATTTTTTCGTAATTGGATTTATCCAGATTGCCTGTCTCGAAGCCTTTCCAGGGAAGTTCTTTCATAAATCCCGCCTCAATGGATTTCTCCATTTCATCGTATAGTTCTTT
>DQAM01000118.1 GCA_003523545.1 Dysgonomonas sp. | reverse complement strand
TTTGATGATAAAGTAATATCAATAAGTAAATCCGTAAAATTATTTTTTCTACTTTTGTTTACCAAAGAAAAAAATTAAATCACATGAATACATCAGAACCGGAATTCAACTCGCTGGAATCAGCACAAAATGAGTTATCGTCCGCAGGATCAAAAAGTATAACCTTAGATCAAATTCAGAATTTCAAGGGAAAATACCCCAAACAGTTATGGTTCTTATTTACGGTAGAGATGTGGGAGCGTTTCTGTTTTTACGGAATGCGCGGTATACTCACCATCTTCATGATAGACCAGCTGTTAATTGCTGAAGACGAGGCTAAATTAAGATATGCGTCTATCCAGGCATTCGTTTATGCTTTTACTTTCCTCGGTGGTATTTTTGCAGATAAATACCTCGGATTTAAAAAGTCCCTTACATTCGGGGCTTTACTTATGATAATAGGTAATGGTCTTGTTGCTTTTTCTCCGCACGATTTATTTTTTATCGGTATATCGCTGGTAGTTATTGGAACAGGATTTTTTAAACCTAACATTTCATCTATGGTGGGTGATCTGTATAAAGAAGGTGATGCCCGTAAGGAAGCAGGTTTCAGTATGTTTTATGCAGGTATAAATGTAGGTGCTTTTCTGGGGGGGACAATTTGTGTATATCTCGGTAAAAGCCATTCCTGGCAGCTGGCATTTCTGGCAGCTTCGATAGTGATGGTATTAGGTTTGGCTACATTCCTGATTACTAAAAAATATCTCGGACCGATAGGAGATTCTCCTCTTAAAAACTTACTTCCCGGTAAACGACGTTTGAAAGAATTGATGGTATACCTGATCGCCGCACTGACATTGCCATTTATTTATATAATGGTTCAGAACACAAGCTACACAGATTATTTTATGTACATCATCGGCCCTCTGGCACTGGCGTTTTTCTTTTTCAAATGGTTACAGGAGAAAGATGGTGCTGCACGTAAAAAATTAATTGCGGCTTTGCTTTTCATCATATTCTCAATTGTGTTTTTTGCTCTCTTTGAGCAGGCGGGCGGAGCATTGGCCGTTTTCGCCATGAACAATCTTCACGATAAGTTATTGTTCTTTCATATAGACCCGAATATAGTCAACAATAGTTCTAATGCTTTCTTTGTCGTACTATTCAGTCCGCTATTAGGATTATTCTGGCTGTGGCTGAATAAGAGAAACAAAGAACCAAGTACTATAGTGAAATTCGGTATCGGATTTTTATTCCTGGCATTGTCATATATAATTATGTATTCGCTGATTTATTTCGCAAATTCGGACGGAATGTCATCATTGAATGTATTCACCGGAGGATATATGGTAATGACTTTGGCAGAATTGTGCATCTCACCTATCGGTTTATCCATGATTACTAATCTCGCCCCTAAAAATCTGGCGGGTATGATGATGGGATTGTGGTTCCTGGGCAGCGCTTACGGACAGTATTTTGCCGGATTGTTAGGTGCTAATGTCGTAACGGCAGAAGAGGGTGCATCCAATCTGGAAAAACTTATCTCATATTGCGGCGGATTCCAGCAATTAGCCATCGGGGCTGTAGTAGTAGCCGTCTTGATGTTTATTCTGATTCCGGTATTTAAAAAGTTGATGCAGGGTTCAAGATAAGTTTCCAATAAGATAAGAAGAGGTTTTTTGTAATATGGCTGAAATAAAAGCAGAGGTGAAAAAGGGGCATCCGAAAGGCCTTTATTTATTGTTTTTTACCGAAATGTGGGAGCGTTTCTCCTATTACGGGATGCGTGGTATTTTGGTATTATACCTTACAAAGTCGCTTATCGAAGGCGGACTCGGTATGGATCCCGGCTGGGCTACCAGGGTGTATGGTTATTTTACAGGATTGGTATATTGTACTCCATTGATCGGGGGCTGGCTGGCGGATAGATATTTAGGGCAGCGCAAAGCAATTACCATCGGGGCGGCGACTATGATGCTCGGGCAAATTATGCTGTTTGCCGTAAATACCCAAGTCGGATTGTACAGCGGACTACTTCTCTTGATTTTAGGAAACGGTTTCTTCAAGCCGAATATATCTACAATGGTAGGCCATCTGTATGGAGAAAAAGATCCCAGACGCGATTCTGCGTTTACTATATTCTATATGGGAATCAATCTCGGTGCTTTGTTTGCTCCTTTGGTGATCGGACTTATTTCAGATAATATATTTGCAATAAAAGATAGTACAGGTGATATAATCACTTACGGATACAAATACGGTTTCCTTGCTGCCGCCATAGGAATGTTTTTCGGACAGATGCTTTTCAATACCTTATCGAACAGGTATCTGGGGGAAATCGGTAAAAAACCGCTTGGCGGAAAGAAAGTATTATCAACTGCCATTAATGAACAGACGCAAGGAGAACAAAAACTAACGAAAGTAGAAAAAGAACGTATCAGCGTTATATTTATTTTCTTCTTGTTTACTATATTTTTCTGGGCCGGGTTCGAACAGGCCGGTTCTTCGCTCACTTTATACGCTGACAGATATATCGACCGCAGCGTGAACTTACCACTTTTAGGAGACTTTACGATTCCGACAGCATGGTTCCAGTCTATTAATCCTTTATTTATAATTTTGCTTGCACCTGTATTTGCGGCATTCTGGATGACTAAATTCGGACAGAAAATATCGACTCCTGTAAAAATGGGGTCGGGTATGATTATCCTTGGAATAGGATTTTTCTTCATGCTCGCTGCCGTAGCGCAAAGAGGAGGCGACATAGAAGATACAGCCGTTAAAGCCAGCTT
>DQAM01000111.1 GCA_003523545.1 Dysgonomonas sp. | reverse complement strand
ATGAAAGTATTAAATACAGAAGATCAGAAGAAATTGAAAAACGTATTATTCGATATATATGCTGAATATATAAATACCCTCAAGTCAGAATATCCCAGATTAACGGATAGCGACTTATTACTGCTATGCCTCCAAGAAACATCACTTGATTCTTTATCTATTGCCATCTGCTTCGGGTACACAAATACCCATCCGATCAATCAGAGAAAACTACGGATCAGAGAAAAAATGAAGTTTGACGATACAAAATGTGACACCTGATAATTTTAAATTGCTGATAATTAAATGTTTGTTATTTTTGATTGTGACAGGCAAAATAAACGTTTCATTATTTTTTGTAATAACTTTGCACATGAAAAAATAAATAATCACTAAATTTTAAATTAATGAACTATTTAAACTATTGCTTTATTTTTATCTGTATGAGTCTTTTTATCTCATGCGACAAAGAGAATAATGTAGACGTGCCTGACCCGGAACCGTGGTATATGGGTTATTTTGAAGGTACGATAAACGGCATTCCCGTTTCCATTAAAAATACCGGAGACACGGATCGTCCTATCAAACCTTATACCTATATTATACACCCGGATGGCATTGAGGAATACGGTTGGGCAGTTCCCGTTAATGATCTATGGTTAGACATAATGTTAACCCCATTGACAGAAGGACAACACACAATAACAAACGGCGATATAGCCAATGGAATAGAATATAGTCACATTATAAAAGATATGAATAAAGAGACAGAAAAAATTTACTATCCCGATAAAGAATCTTTTAATATAACAATAAAAAGTAAAAAGTTTAAGCCTAATTCAGCATTTCCATATCTCGAAGGAACAATGAGCGGGATATTTTGTAATATCAACGATCCAAATGATCAGATAACCCTGAAAGATGTAAAATTCGGAATACATTAGAGGCTGATTATCCTTATTTTCATATGGGAAAATAAAAATCAGGAATTGATTGGCTGGAAAATAAAGATACATACACCTACATTCATGTATGATATGTATGCAATAGTTTTTGATGAGATAAAAGACGAATATCCTGAATATATCCCTTGGCAAAATGCTCTTGAGAATGCCAAACCGAATATTTATTATTGCTGAAAGCTATCGCCACAATATCCAACTAATGATAGTATTCCGCAAGAATTTCAAAATAAAAGGTTTCAGATTTTTGAGGAAACCATTACTATAAGTCCTGATAATCCGGTAAATTTCAGAAGTAAAATCTTCTTGTTAGTTGATAAATCCGTTTTTTCTTCGGTTGAAGGTTTTGCTTATTTTGTAAAATCCACAGGGCGGGCAACTATAGTTGGACAACGTACACATGGCGATGGCGTGAGCAATGATCCGGTAATTGGAATGTTACCGGAAAGTGGAATGCTTTTCAGATTTTCTGGGACGGCAGGATTTAATCCGGATGGAAGTATTAATGCCGAAGTCGGGACAATGCCGGATATAGAAATCGAGGGTAGAAACAAAGATGAAAGATTAAAGAAATTGATCAATTCTTTGAATTGATATAATTCTTTAAAAATTTATTAGTTGGAACAATTATATTAATACGCTTTAAAAATGTTAGGGAATACCAGTTATTACATATTAGAAAAAGTGTATCCTGTAACAAAGATAACCCAACATCCCAATATAATAATCAGAAACCCTATAGCTATATTGTACACAATTTTATTCTTCAGAAAATGACCTACCCAAATCCCAGCCACGCCAATAATCAAGCATAGTATCCCTAGCTTTACTATACCTTTACCTATAAAAAAGGGAGAGATTATCAAGATTACTATTATAACCAAGACCACTATATAATATCTTGTCTTTTTTTTCATCATACCAATATTTTTTATTTTATATCAAATGTACGGGATAAGTAAATACTAAATTTATTTTTGAGACATCCTCCGGTAATTTGTAGATAAAAAGAGGATGTGTTACTAAATTTGCAGATATCAATAATACATACAAGTTGCTCAAAATCCATGAAATCAATGATCTATTTAAAAGGAGATGCCACCTCTCCACTGACAGACGGAAATGGGAAAATATCGAGTCCTTAATCCAAAGAATATTATTGAAAGAGAATATAGATGTGTATGTTTATGACTTTGATTAATCAAAATCAATTATATCGCTTATCAATCCCATACCTCACATTTGGCTTCCCATGCACATCCCTTTTTTAAGATAACTTGAATCTTGCTTCATCCACGTTCAGGCCCTCCGGGTTTTAGGACAAAATTTACGGGCACTTCGCTGGTAAATTTCCCCCGTAAAAAACGTTCCTGAAACAATATTCAAGTTGAAGTATAAGTTAGGGACTTAGCATGTGAAGCCGAAACGATGACGCATATTAAATTGACAGACGGGAATGCTGTGGCGATATTCTTTTCCGAAAACCTATATAGCTTTACGTTATAAATAATCTAATCAGACATTTTTCTACAGCCTGTTACATGAGAAATAATCTGTGGAGGGACTAAAGCTGTTCTCCTCACAAATCTGCATATTATCGTTTTTTCTTTTTCCTTCTCTTCAACTTCTCTTTTTTCTCAGCCCATTTTCCCCATCTTTTTTTGATTGCAGA
>DQAM01000056.1:730-9818 GCA_003523545.1 Dysgonomonas sp. | reverse complement strand
CCGGCATATTAAATATGCCGGATTTTTTTTGCCCGTCTTCCTAATTTTTATACTATACATGCAACGTTTTATTGTATTTAACATCTTTCTTTTAAATATACAACCGGCATTAACTAATAATTTATAAGGCCATGAAAAGTTATATATTTTTCTTTTCGGCTGTTTTAGTAATCGGCAGTCTCTGCGCACAGGAAAAAACTTACCACATCCATGGAAAGGTATTACTCGACGAATATGTTCCCGTAAAGACTCCCGCGGCAAGCGCATATATAAAGATAGATGGCGAAAGTAAAGGTTATCTTACCGATGTGTCGGGAAATTTTACCATAGATAAACTTAAACCGGGTAAGTATAAACTTGAATTTTTTTATATCAATTTTTTTAAGTTCGATACCATCATCACTATCCGGAACCGTCCGGTAGAGGCTTTGCAGATTACACTGCCTATGTGGTACGATAAGGATATGTTCTCGGTGGAATCTGCATTGGAAAACATAGATAAGGGATATCCAAAATTATATGTATGCACGGAAAAGAAAAACATCAATGACTACTATACCTATAGAATAACCAAAGAATCTAAAATAAATTTTGTCATTTACGAAAAAGAACTGATCGCCCGGAAAAAGCAATTCTTTTCAGCACCTCTTTGGGTTTTGACAAGATATAACAACGAGACTTTCAGGCATCTGGATAAAAAATACGATAAACAATGGAGAAACCATGCCCTGCCCGGAATACTGGGCTTTGATGAGTGGGTGAAGCTCAATCCCTGATAATACTTCAAATTTATTATTACATTTGTTAAACTATTTAAGATGACACAAGTCTTAAACATATAACAAATTTAAGATTGATATGAAAAAGATACTCTTTACTCTCTTGTGTTCATTTATACTGATATCATGCGGAACAACCAGCTTTGTAGACAGAGCAAAGAAACTGGAATTGGGCATGACCAAACGGGAAGTTATTTCTGTGATGGGAAATGATTTCAGAGTTATCTCCGCCTCGAAAACTCCGGAAGGTGATCTCGAAATATTACGTTATGTAGCTACTGTAAGCTATACGGATTATGTAATCTATCTGCTTGACGGCAAGCTTGTCGAGTGGCACGAGGAAAATCCGAATGAACACCCGGGACGTCCCCCTCATCCCCCTAAACCTCATCACGGCAAAAGTCCGAGATAATTAAATACCGGCAAAACTTGACGAACACATTAAAAATTCTTTAAATACTTAAAAATATGAAGGATGTATTAAAATTTTTACCGCTGTTAGTATCAGTGTGTTTAATTAGTTCTGCATGCAGTGATGATGACCCTCTTCCCGGAAAGGAAGAAGAAAAGCACACGGTGTTTGAGTACGAATATACAGGGGAGCGTAATTATAAAGACTTCACCGTATATACCGGACCCGAAGGTAAAAAAATAGATGCCGATGATAAAATGGCAAACAAATTCTGGGGTGAAAATTCATTATTTGGAAAGCCGGGATATAAAACATTAATTATCGATACCGCCAAAGATTCGATATATATGAAAGACGAATGGAGTACCATACGTGTAAATATCAAAATAGTCGGCGATACGGTAAAAAATGACTATAATAAAGTCGAATATTTCGGTATAATGACCGATAAAGAAACATTCGTAATGAACCAGGCATTTTATTATATCCATTATGACGGAAGAGAAGAAGGACATGGGGAATACCCGCAGATCGGCCATTACGGTTATTGGAAATATTACGAAAAGGCTCGCGAAAACGAGTTCTTTCACGGGAACAGCCCCTTCGGCTCGTTTTCGGATATGACTTTAATCTCCGATACGATTGCGTATGCCACAGATTATTATACTTATAAGTTAAAAAAGTCTTACTAATAAACTTTTATATTTAGAACCACTTTATATCCTCGTTCCCAGACTCCGAAATACCTTCTTCACCGTAAGGATTGTAACGGAGAATATTACAACCGAATTCCTGCAGGTATTCGATGCGGTTATCTTCTGTCCACCGGATCAGCGACATCCCTTCGAATTTTTCTTCCCTGCCGCCGTCCATCGAATTATGGAAATACCATTCCACTACGGTCTGGTTTTCTTTGTGGAAAAACTGCCGGATGTCCCACTGCAATACTTTTGCGCGGGTATTCCATTCATCGAACCAGTATTTTACATTTTCCGAACCGCAATACTGAGGCCCCCAGCTTTCTATATACAGGCAATCCCCGGTAAAGATATCAATGATACCTTTGTCCTTGCCTTCGAGCCACATTCCGAACCATAAGCGGATAATATCTTCACGTGTTTTCATACTATATCGTTTTTGATTCTTCTGCCCCGGCGGTAAAAGTTAAAGATTAAGAGTAACTATCCAGAAGCAAACGGCTGTAATAAGGGATAAAGGCGTCATCAGCATTTTCTCTTTCTTACTTTCCGAGAAGAGGTTCATCAGAACATTCAAAGAAAAATATATAGAAAAAATATAACACAACACCTTCAATATTCCAGCAGGTAAAACTGAAGCAATTACCCCCCCGCCCTGCAGCAGGACAATAATGGCAAGCACTTGTATAAATACAGCCGCACTTACCATTATTCTAAGCTTTTTCGGAAGTATTTTGTATTTTCCGCCCATCATGTAATCTCCAAGCGGGGCGCCCGTTGCAGCAAGTATATAAAAACAGATTACTACAAGAAATAAAATACTTCCTATGATGGCTGCAGTCTGTATCATTTTACTATGCCTTCTATATCGGAAAGTCCAAAATTGGAAAAATCGGGAATCACAATCTCCACCAAAGGCAGTAGTTTGTCAGCCGTAAGTGTAGTAGCCACTCCGACCACCGTCATGCCTGCCGCTTTTCCTGCTTCGATACCATTGAGGGAATCTTCGAATACCAGGCAGTCGGCCGGATCGACGTTCAAATCTCTGGCACCTATCAGGTAGCATTCCGGGTTTGGTTTACCATGCACTACCCTTTCGGCAGCCACTATTGTATCGAATAACTCGTCAAAATGCCTTACTTTGTTTACGGCGTTCAGCTTCGTCTGTGTCGAACTTGTCACCAAACCTACTTTTATGCCTGCCGCTTTCAGTTCATCTACCAACCGCAAAGAACCGGGTATTTCCGGAAATTCCATTTTCGTTTCGAATTCATCGATTTCCTGCTCTATATCTTTCTGGTCTGAGGCAGGAAGATGCGAAAAGTATTTATTAATGATATTAGGAAGTGTAGTTCCTTTGATAACCTTTTCGAAATGAGGAATGCCGATTTTGTACCTCTCCCCTATTTCCCGCCATATTCCGTCGTATTGGGTTTCGGTATCAATCATTACCCCGTCCATATCGAACAATACACAAATCTCTTTTTTCATTCTTATTTTTTATATTAGACATTCTATTGAATAAACTTATATGATACTTATTTACAGACATTTTAAACACGGAGTTTCACAGAGTACAAAATCACGGAGTATAAATAATAACTCTGTGAAATTCAACTCCGTGCAACTCTGTGGTAAATAAATGTGATGCATTTATAATCCTGTATTGTAGATAAACTCTATTAAACTTTAATACTATTTCAAAATTCCTTTTCCCACGATATAACGTGTTTACCTAATGCCCACTCCGACATCACTATTTTGTGGAACCGGGGGAAATTATTCTCGGCAAGAAGCCTGCCACTTTTATGGTCGTAAACTTTTATCTTTTCATCTCCAATACTTATACGTGTACTCTCGTCCGGCGATACAAAGTCCCATAAGCCATCCGTTTCTTCTCCGTATTGTTTCAGCCCGAACTTGTGGAGTATAGTTTCATCTTCGAAAATATCTCCCTGTGCAATAAACGACCTGTGCGCATTCCCATTAAGCAATACGTAAGGAATTACTTTAATGCGGTTATTAACATAAACAAAGGAGAAATATACATCCTGATAATCTCCCAGCCGTCCCGCCCAGGGCATACCATAATCCTCGTCGATATTCTCGTCCGGTGCTTCCCCATCATAATACGCGCTCAACAAGGCATCCTTAATTATTTGATTGAGTAGTTTCCGGTCTGCATAATCCGCCATATAATTCGACGATGGAGAAAACGCAGGATTCAATTTATAGAAATTAAGCTTTTCCGTTGCATCGAACCACGAAGCTCCGCCATGCACCTCCGATTCGAAACCTTCTGTTATGTAAAAATCAGGTGTTATAAAGTATATTTTTTCATAATCGATATGTATAGCATCTACAAAAGATGCTTCGAGCGAAAGGATATAATCCTGTATTTTCTTGCGTTGTGTAAAAAATACCGGTTTTGTAACCGAGCTCTGTAATGTATATTCTTTTTCGAAATCAAATTCGTTTTCCGTTGTATCGTTAGGTATTTCCGTTACCTCATTGGTCAAATAGCGGAAGCCTTTAGCGGTAGGAACAACGAGATAATTCTGCCGTAGGAATTTCACATTATCCCCGTCACGGCTTACGGCGATTGTATGATACGGCGTATATTTTCCTTCGTAGGCCTTATCGTCCGTATTGTCGTACATGGTACTGTACGACCCTTTTGCGTAACTGCTGTCGTCCACATCTATCCCGATCAGCTGTATTACTTTCTGCGGAAACGAAAAAGCGCAGATAAGAAGAAAAGAAAAGGCAAGGATGATTTTTCTCATTTTATGATTATAATTTTTCTGATTAACCGCACCCTGTTTCATTGAGTATCAATCCTCGATTTCTCCACCTTCGAGTGCATATATCCATCTTTTCTCATTCGGCGACAGTGCCTCGTAATTTATCCGGTAAGCCGGATCGGGCGTATACCATATCTGGGACTCGAAATACTTCTGGACAACCGGGTCGGGAAAGACATACCCTCTGCGGGCGTACGGGAGATCGCGCAGAATAGCCCTGGAAACAGAGTCGATATCCTGAATATACTTTCTACCGAGCCACATATATGTATCGTCATTCATTAATTTTTGCTTTGCCAAGTCAGGATATAAATATTCATCAGTCTTATAATCGAAGTTTAATGGAGAAGAAGGATACCCGAAAGAAAGGATATTAAATTCACCATCGGTTTTAAAATCTTTTTTCTTAAACTGTAAATATCCTTCCTTTATATAAAAACGGGTTGCCGTTCCCTGTTCTTCTTCGGGAAGCAGGTTGCCCTCGTCATCCTCGTCGTGCCTACCGCCTACATGCAGATTAGACATACGTCCCGTTCCGATAATTTTCCAATCGCTATTTTTGCGGAAAAATGTCTTATCGATATGGAACACCTGTTCGCTTCCCATGTCGACATTGAGGGTAAAATCGTCTATCTGAGCGTTTCCCCATCGCATAGCCGGTGTCAACTTATAATAGAATTCATACGCATACGAATGGTGATGGGTCATGTCACACACTAAAGTCTGCTCTATAACATTGAGCCCTTCCTTAAAATCGGCATCGAAATAATACACATAGCTAAAACCGGCATCGGGGTCTTCGTTCTCTTCCAATTCTTTTTTAGTTAATTCCAAAAATTTACCGTTCTGAAAATAGGGTTTTTCAGTATAATCCGATTCTACTACCGCTACCTTATGTTTGAGTTTCCTGCCGTTCATTTTCACTTGGAAATCATGTATATAAGGATCACCTTTCTGAAGCGATGGAAACATATACAGATTCACCCCCGACGATGGATGACACTCATATCCGACAATTATTTTCCTTCTTTCGCCCGGGTTGAAGAATTCGTAGTATATAGAAAGTTCTACCTGATGATTATATTCCCGGCCGGGCATCAATTCCGGACGCCGTTCTGTTCCTGTTCTGGGGAGCCTCTTCATGGTAAGGATTTCTTTCTTCACCGTAATATCCGTTTCTATCATCGGTATCAGCGAGTTGCCCGAGATATAATAATATGTACCGTCGTTTGCAAAAACAGCCGACGATATCATAACCGACATTAAAAATACACACCACCCTCTCATACCACTTAATTTATCGATTTATATATAAACCCGTTTCAGACTTTTCTCTCGAAAATATAGTCTTCCATCAGGTAACCGTTTCCGATATCTATATCTTCCTCGGCTATTATCTCAAACCCCAGATGTTTGTAAAAACCCAGCGTTTCGTTGTTCCGGTTCATATTGAGCAATACCGATTCGTTGCCATGCCTGCGGGCGTCCTCACAAACCTTATCTATCAGTATCCGTCCCATTCCCAGGCCGTGGCATTCGGGCAATACATACAGCTTATGAAGCTTGGTGCTGTTGCTTTCCTTGTAATCGTATTCGTAGGAGACAAAACCCTGCCAGTGCGGTGATTTCTCTTCCTTTATGAGATAAAAATGATGCCCCAGCCGGTTCATCTGTTCCTCCAGTGCGCCGGGGCTGTACATCATATCGAGCATATAGTCCATCTGCTCTTTCGACAGTATATTTTTATATGTGTCTGCCCACGTCACAACCGCTATGTCCCAGATGATTCGGGAATGTTCCGTGTTGGCTACGATTATTTCCATATCTTTATATTTTAGAAAAACAAAGGTACTAAAAAAAGAAAAAGAGACTATCTCTTTAAATGTGATTGCCTCTCTTTATGTATTATTTCCCAATATCCTTTACTTTTCAACACCGTTAAAGTTTCTCATCGTATTGTCGAATCAAACCGCTCAGTTTTTCTTTTTTCACTCTATCGATGAAGAAATCTTCATGATCCTCTATACCAGAAAGATATCGAAGAAGTTCATTTATTTCAATAGAACGGTCTCTCTCCTCTTCCGGTAAATCCTGACTTGTTTCTACAAGACTCAATTTTTCTTCATAAAAAGCTTCGCCAATACTTATCAGTTCATCCATAGTCTCAAAATATATGTATTTCTTCTTTCCTATTTCTTTTCTTTCCAGTTCGTCCTCTTTATTTACGTACATTAAAATGCTGTTAAAAAAACTCTCTTTTTGGCTATCACTTAAATTGATAAAAGTCTTGTCCTCCTTTAGCAAAAAAGCACCTAAAAACTCGACATATTGAGAGTGAACCCTAATTTGGTCTTTGGAATCGACAGTTTTCATTATTTCAAAATGACTGATTATTTCATTAATAACCGCATCAGGTGACCTTTTAAGGCCTTTCTCTTCGATCAAGTTTTCCATTTTAGATTCGCACATCGATGATAATTCCTGCAAACGTGTGTTTTGACTATTATCGAATGATCTTTTCAATTTATATTCCGGATATCCGGATACCTTTACAGCACAACTGTCTCTGAGAGTCCTTATATAATACCTGCTAAGATAGAAAAGAGAGTTTGAAGGAAGCAATCTTTTATAAACCTCACCTTCAAGACAATTTAGATAATTATCTAAAATTTCGGGAGTTATGGAAGCCTGCTCATCCTCTGAAGTATCACCATCCGATCCTCCCTGATTATCTTTTCCGGATAAAGCTTCAGTTTGTTCGACCAACTTCACAGAAAGTTCATGTATCTTTTGTGACTGTTCCGGGGACAAGAAGTATAGATATCTGGATAAATCACTCACAACTTTATTCAAATAATCCTCATTGTCAATAATATATTTAGTTAGTTCGTCTATATTATCATACGTTAAATAATCGTTTATATAATTTATATAGGCACTATAAGCCTGTTGGGCTACTAAGTATCCATTTTCTTTTTCAATCGTTTCTTCTTCATCACCCGTATTACCTTCCTGAGCATAACCTGCCGGGTTTATTGACAGAAAGAACAAAATAAATAAGGGTATATAGTACTTCATAAAGCTATATTTACTGGTTATTGAATACAAGTTATAAAAAAATTAGATATTTTGTGTAAAAATATTATATTTGTGATAGTATAGAGAAAAACAGAGAAAAAGTTACACTACATGAGTTTACTTGTTGCCGCTATCATTCCGGTCATAGCATTTTTATTTGTCATTTACCATAAAGATACAGCCAAAGAGCCTGTCGGATTATTAGCCAAATGTTTTTTCGGCGGATGCCTTTCCATCCTGCTGACATTAGTACTGATCTATTTCTTTTTTCCATCCATCCAGTTTGCCAATCCGCTGCTGAGAGCTTTTTACGATGCTTTCTTCCAGGCGGCCATTCCGGAGGAGGTTGCCAAATTCATCATCCTGTACAAGATTGTATGGGACCGCGACGAATTCGACCAGCACTACGACGGCATCATATATGCGGTATTTGTGTCGATGGGATTCGCATTGGTCGAAAACATACTGTATGTGGCGAGCTACGGATACGGCACAGCCATCACACGGGGAATATTCGCCGTACCCGGACATGGTATCTGCGGTATCGCCATGGGATATTTCTTCTCGCTGGCACGTTTCGACAAAGGGGACAAACACCGCCGTTATCTTGCATACAGCCTATTGTCGGCAATAGTTTTGCACGGGGTATACGATTTCATACTCATGTACATGGGTGCCGATAGCTTTTCCACCGGATTTTCGTTACTGCTCACAGCTGCATTCTTCTTATTTATCGCCTTAGAATGGAAAGTGGGCATCAGGAGCATACGCAAACACCTACACACCGATAAAGAAACTATTTACCGTGAATCCCTGCTTCGAAACGAACAACCAGATGAAATAGAAGTATTGGCATCCCTCATTACTGAAGAACAGGATTTGAAAAACAGGGACGAACCGGAAGGAAATGAAGATTACAACCGGCGTTTTGCTCCTAAGAACAATCGACCGGACAGGGATAAGATTTAGGCATAAAAAAATCTAATAATATTTTTCCGGCAGCCGTGTCTATACGGCTGTTTTTTTGTTTTTTGTTAGAAAAAAATCCAAAATCCACATACAGAGCGATTTTCCTTGCAAAAATTTGGTTTTAAGAAATTTAGAATATTATATTTGTGGTTCATCATATCAGGCGCAATGGTTTATTGCCAGAATAGACTGTTTTAAACCTGATACATTTTTTTTAAAGATTTGTGTAAAAGAGAGGAGGCCTCAGCCTGTGACAGGTAGAGCCTTCTTTTTTTATATACTATTGATCGGTATGTCTGCTTAAACTTCTACATAGACTGTTACAGGGGTACCTTTCTTATCTCCACG
>DQAM01000056.1:0-593 GCA_003523545.1 Dysgonomonas sp. | reverse complement strand
TTTCTTATCTCCACCCGGAAGTTTTATTTCAAGGGGTTTTCCTGCTATCACAATATTCATCGTCTCCAATAATTGCGTCGGGTCGGAAACGGTTACTTTCAGGCGGTTCTTTTCGCGGGTTATCATAAATAAGCCCGTATTGGTAGTCTCGAGCCGGATTCCTTCTATCAAAGGTATATCTGCCAAAGGGTAGGCGGCCACGTAAGTGGTATTACCTATCGTTACCGACTGGAACTGCCTGCTGTTATTATTTATCTTTATTTTCGAAAGGTCGAAGTTTTCTACCTCCTGCCGTTTTTTGGCAGGCAGGATCAGGTAGGTGTATGACCCATCCTGCGGATCTTTTCCATGATCTATCCACAAGGATACTACGTTTTTCGTTTCTGTATAATCTTCCGGATAGCTATTCATCACGTCTCTCCACTTTCCGGTCTTTTTACTGACATTCGCATTTACTTTCGAACCATCCAATACGATATATCCTGTCCGGTCATGGTAAAACCGCTGTGCACCCGCCGCTTCAAAAGATTTATCCGAGATGTTTTCCCATCTTCTACCTGTGAAGCGGAGTAAACTGCCGCCGCCTTTTTCCC
>DQAM01000053.1 GCA_003523545.1 Dysgonomonas sp. | reverse complement strand
ATTAGACAGTTTATTGGAAAGTTCTGTTTGCATATTTATAACATCTTTTCCTCTCTCTGAAAATTGAGCAAAGTTTCTAATATCCCAATTCAGAAACTGTATATTGTATATACATTCATCTATTTTCTTTTTTAGGATTTCTTCATTATCATTTTTTAAATTTGAAAGTTTGTATAACAGTGTTACAAGAGTAGATATTTGTGCGTTAAATTCAATTGCCTTTTCTAAATACGTTTCAGCCCATCGTACTTGCCACTCTTTTTCTTTCAGCAAAGAAATATTATTTCTTTCTATTGTTTTATTAATTTTTATTCCTAAAATCAAGATAATTATAGGAATAGTAATCTCAATGATTATTTTCAATATTTCCACAGTAGACATATTATTGCATTTTATTCTCCCTTCTTGTTCATTAAGTCTTTAGGTAATAGATTGGTGTATCTATCACTTTTTATAATATAGTTATTAAATTGTAAAAAAGCACCATATGTTGACTGGGAAGCATCTTCGAATGTGAAAATTTTGTTATAATTCAAATCAATAACATGGTTGTCGTGTGTATTAGACGCTCCAGAACCATAATTTTCGGCATAATATAATAAACTACCTGTAATTGGGTCAATACTTTGAAATTGTCCTTTAAAAGATAACAATGTTGTTTGAGATTCTAAGTCAAATATCTCAAATCCATTGTAAGTATTATCCAATATAATATGATTACGATTTATGGGATGAACAATACAATTCCTAGATGTCTTTTCAAATGTATAAAGCAGAGTGGCAGATTTTTCATTTAATTGATATACTTCATTCCCTCCTTGTCCATCATTTCCTAGTCTTGCCAATAACTTATCTCCTAAAATGGTATAATCACCCACATTTTCATGAAAGTTTATAGAATAAACAGACTTTCCTGTGTATAGGTTATATACATCAATTTGGAAGTTGTGCCCATTAAATAATTGGTCATTTTCACTAACCCGAAGATTTTCTGGATTGAATTTTAAATCAATGGCAGATACAATGGTAGTAAAATTTTTATCTGAATATGTCAATACTTTTCCATATAAAGGCTTAACAACAATCAATCCTGTTTTCGGGGTGACAAAAATTTTGTTGATATCCTCCATCGATTGATGCTTTATTTCATTCATTTGTCTATCAAAAACAGATAGTTCACTCAATGACCAGATATATAATTCATCATGTGCAATATTGATGTAATGGAATAAAGTTGAACCGACATGAAAATCTCCTAATTTCTTGTCTTTAAAGTCAAGTCTTACGTAAGGATATGTATTAGTGCTAATATATTCTTGCTCGATAGGCACTAAAATAATACTTATACTTGATTCAATAGGAAAGCTAAATTGAGCAAATTTTCGTTTAATAGTAATATTATCTAAATCTTGAATAACTTCTTTACCGTTAAGAATATATTTATAGTTTTCCAGTCTTTCTCCTACCATCTTAAATACAAAATGGTCTATTGTTGCATCTTTGAGTTCAAAGTCTTCTTCTGATATCTTCACATATTGTACTTTATAATTAACCGTTTCAAGATATTTTTTTTGATTAGCAGTCACAGTTACTTTCATTTCTAAATTTGTGATATCTTCTTTTGACATATCTGGAGTAAAATGAAATTTACCTGATTGAGTAGTAAATGATTTTATCTCTGTTCCTTGATAGAAGAATTGTATTAAGTCTATACTTCCTTTATCAGAACTAACCGAAAAATCAATATCTCTTGGACCATAAATGTATAAAGGTGACGCTCCATCGTTATTCCCTATATTAACGGTTATATCCACTTTTTCGTCAACAGGATTATTATCTTCCTCATTATCTTCACATGAGTAAGCTAACAATATAAATCCCAGAAATATAATTATTGAAGGAAAATGTATTCTAAATGTCTTTTTGCGCATGATATTATTTTTCGTTAAACTACAAATATAGGTATAATGATTAATTTCTATCAAAAAATTATATATGAATTATGCCATACTAAATTTTAGAAATATAGTGAAAGATTAGATGTATTTATATTACAAAGAGGATAAAATTTGAGTATGGTATATAAAACCATTATTTCTCAAAAAATATCCCCTCTATTATAATTGATACTTTAGATTAAGTTTTAAAGTAAATTCTTCATCGCTTCATTTATTTGGCTGTTTTCAAAGCTGTCTAAGTAGATTTGAGTTATCTTCTCCGAACTATGCCCTAATGATTCCGAAATTATAGACGTATTAACCCCACTACGTTTTAATACCGTTGCATATGTATGTCTTGCTACGTAGGTCGTAAGATTAGCGTCAATACCTGCTTTTTGTCCTATCAATTTTAAATTAGGATTGATATAGCCGATAACTTTATGAATCCGATTATGTCTCTGAATTGCGGTTTTATGCAAGTTTTTATCCAATATCGGAAATATATAATCATCTTTAGAAGAATTATCTACAATATATTTATTCAGAATATTCATTGACTCTTTCTGTATCTGAATATTAAACCGTTTCTTAGTTTTCTGACGGATATAATGCAATCTGTCGTCAACAATATTCTCGTATTTGAGATTGGCAATATCGGTAAAATTAATGCCTCCTTGTAGGTAACTGAAAACAAATACATCTTGGCTTAATTGCATATACTTGGATTCATGGGATAAATCAAGATTCATTATTTTCTTAACATCATCTTTGGTTATTGCCCGCTTAGTCGTTTTTGTATTGAATTTAGATACTTTAAAAGTATTAAACGGATAATTATCTTTTCGGACAATATTTTCTTCAATCGCTTTATTAAAAGCACTTCTTAAAGTTCGGAATAATAAGCTAATAGTAGTCGGCGCACAATTCTTATTTATAAGCCACTTCTCATATTTAATCAACCACTCTATGCTAATCTCTGCAAACAAGAAGTCGAGTTTTGAGGTATTTGTGAATGATTTTAAAGAGCGAAAATAATCATTGTATATACGAGCATTCCCAATATTATTTGCAGATTTATAATTTGATATTAGTTCATTATAAAATTCTCCTACAGCCTTTATTTTAATAGATTTCTCTGTATTCTGTACTAAAGTTGATGCTGTATAGTCTTTAGCGATGACGCTCATTTCTAAAATCTGTTCTGAATATTCTGCAAGTTTATCAGCTACAATTTTCTGTATATGCTGTTTATTAGGACAATTCTTTCGGGGAGAGTTCTTGTCAAAGTCCCAATGTTGGGGATGAATGGATATTCCGAGACTTTTGTATTTCTTCTTATTGTCTTTGCAGACACGAATCATTAAAGGATGTTCGCCATTGGCAAGAGTTTTCGACTTGAATAACACTACATTAACTGTTGCATTCATCGGTTTAACTGGTTTAACTCTCGGTTTAACTCAACGTCGAAAACCACACTAAAACCGTATAAAAAACACGTAATATTATAAAATAAAAAAAGTAGCTACTTGATTGTAACTACTTGATTATTAAAGTGATCCGAGCGGGATTCGAACCCACGACCCACAGCTTAGAAGGCTGTTGCTCTATCCAGCTGAGCTACCGGACCTCACCTGTTGCTTTAAAAGCGAGTGCAAAGATATAATATTTTCATCTATTTGCAAATTTATTTATTGATATTCGCCAAATAGAGACACCGTCTATTTTATATTGACAGATTTATATAGGTATGAATTAAAACAATAAAAGCGGCCTCTCACGGGGCCGCTTTTATTCGCTTTATATTATGGTAAAAAATTAGTTTATTTCTTTACATATCTTTTATTTAGTAAATCAATCACCTGATTAGTTATATCATATTTTGGTTTTGCGTATAAAATATTATCAAGACCTGAATTGCTGATAATTATTTCATAGTTAGTGGTTTGATTTAAAACAGCTATGCTTGTTCTTACAGAATCAGCTAATTGGCTGTTTACTTTCATCTGTTCCATTAGTACTTCATTGTCGAGACGTGCAGCAGTCTGCTGAAGGTCAGAAGCCATTTTCTGTATACGCTGGTATTCTTGTTCGGCACGATCCTGGCTTAAAAAAGCGTTGTTCTGAACCTTACGTTGAAACTCCTGATGCTCGTTCTCAATTTGTCTTTGTCTGTTGTTAACTGTTGCCCTGGACGATTCTGTTTTTTTCATCAAAGCGTCACTTGCTTCTTTTGCATATTCGTAATTAGATAATACACTATCTATATTCACATAAGCAATAGGCAGTGTCAAGGTTGAATCTACAGGAAATGCTAAGGCTGCAATTTCCGAATCGGTTTTTTTGTTATTGGAAAAAAACAATATAAAAAGTATTATGATAGCAACCGCTAAAATACCATTTATAACATAAGAAAGATTTTTCATATATATAATGCTGATTGATGACTCTTATATTTATAAAATAAATTTGAATATCTTACTTAACATTCAAGATGCAAAAATAGAATCAAATTTTAAATTATCATCATTTATTTGACAAATAAATAAGGATAAAATTATTTTAATGATGAAAAATATAAAAGAACTAACTGTCTATTTGACTCGCAAATATAACGTTAATAGTTTGAGTAGGCTTTGGTGCAAGTATAAAAGATGTGAAAAAGTTTGTCGTTGCTTTCTTATTTCTATACTTTTAACTTATAATAAACTTGAAAACTTTAATACATAAATTTATGACAATACATGATTTAGAACCCAAGTTGGTTTGGAAATATTTCTATGAACTTACACAAGTTCCCCGGCCTTCTAAAAAAGAAGGAAAAGTAATAGCTTATCTGCTGGACTTTGCAAAATCACATAATATCGAGGTGAAAAAAGATGATGCGGGAAATATCCTCATGACAAAACCCGCAACCAAAGGAAAAGAGAATCTTCCTACAGTTATTTTGCAGGGCCATGTGGATATGGTCGCTGAAAAAAATAACGACACTGTATTTGATTTCGATAATGATCCTATACAGACGTATGTAGACGGGGACTGGTTAAAGGCAAAAGGAACGACTCTCGGTGCGGACAATGGGGTAGGTGTAGCCGCTGCTTTGGCAATTCTGGCCTCGGACGATATTGAGCATGGTAAGCTTGAATGTCTTTTTACTGTAGATGAAGAAACCGGGCTTACGGGTGCCTATGCATTAGGAAAAGATTTTCTGACTGGAGATATACTGATCAATCTGGATACAGAAGAAGAAGGAGAATTATATATTGGCTGTGCCGGAGGTAAAGGCACGACAGCTGCATTCTGCTATACAGAGGATGAAACGCCTATGAATCAATATTGGTTCAGGCTGGAAGTGAAAGGCCTGAATGGCGGCCATTCAGGAAGTGAGATACATAAAGGCCTGGGTAATGCCAATAAGATTCTTAACCGTTTCTTATGGACTCTGTCGCGGAAGATGGAAATATATGTATCGGAAATTACAGGGGGAAACCTTCACAACGCTATTGCACGTGAGGCATCGGCAGTAGTCGGAATACCTATTGCAGATAAAGAAGAAGTAATCAGCTTGCTTAATATTTTCACTGCACAAATAAAAGATGAACTGAAAGTAGTTGATCCGAATGTTGTAATAGATATGGAAACAACGGACGAACCCGTAAATGTAATTGATAAAGAAACTACCAATAATCTGATAAATGCATTGTGTGCTTGTCCTCATGGAGTCATGGCTATGAGCCATGAGATACCCGGCCTGGTCGAAGCTTCTACTAATCTGGCCTCGGTAAAGATGAAGGAGGATAACCGGATTGTGGTAGGTACGAGCCAGCGGAGTTCGACCGATTCATTGAAAAATTATGTAGCCGATATGGTAAATGCCGCATTTACTCTGGGTGGCGCAAAAGTAGAGCATAGTGCGGGTTATCCGGGCTGGAAACCCAACCCGAATTCTCAAATTCTGAAAGTTGCGAAAGAATCTTTTAAAAGATTATTTGGTAAAGAACCGGAGATAAAAGCTATACATGCAGGATTGGAATGTGGTTTGTTTCTTGAAAAATATCCACATCTGGATATGGTATCTTGCGGCCCGACCATAACTGATGCCCATTCACCGGCCGAACAGGTAAATATACCTTCAGTGGGTAAATGGTGGGCTCTGCTGCTGGATATCTTAAAGAACATTCCGGAGAAAAAATCATAATAGAGTGTAGTATGTATAAATATATTGTACATAATTTTTGGTCAAAAATAGATAAG
>DQAM01000051.1:736-7571 GCA_003523545.1 Dysgonomonas sp. | reverse complement strand
ATTTTCATTAAAATTAAAAAAAATAAATCATCTATTAAAATAAATCTTTAACAAACTCTTACCGCATTGGTATTGTTATAATCCAATAAATTATACACAACACCGAACTTTATGAAACGTATATTCTTTTTGATTTTTGTGCTCTTACTCACATTACTGGCATCCCATGTCTTTTCACAATCGTCGGGATGGAGACTGCGACTCATGCCGCAAGCTTCATTTGGAGGTAGGAATACAGTCCAGCGTCCTAATAACGATGAAGGCACAAGGGTCGCCCTAAATAGTGAATTTAGCAGGAAAAACAATGCGACCTTCTCTCCCCGCATCGAACTGGAATACAGCTACAACAAGCATCATTTCATTGCAACCGCATCTTTATTGAATGACAAATTCGAAGGCAGTACAAACAGAAATATCTGGTATGACGGCGAATTATTTAACGCAGGCGAAAACATAGATACAAAATATAAATTCAATACATACCGTATCGGATACAGGTATCGACTGGTAGACCAACCACAATTTGCGTTTGAACTCGGGGCAACCTTATTGTTCAGAGATGCATATATATCGATGGAAGACAATACCAAAGAAGCTAAATTCTCCAATTTCGGGGTCGCACCGTTATTATCTTACTATCTGGAGTGGAAAGCAACCGGGCAATTTAGCCTTCTGACTTACGGAGATGCATTTGCCATAAAAGTTGGAAGGGCGGAAGATATTTTTGCCGGAGCAAAATATCAGTTTACACCAAAACTTTCGGGAATAGCAGGCTATAGATTACTCGAAGGAGGTTCGGACAGCGATAAAGTATATACTATGTCAGCTTTCCATTTTATTTCTGTGGGAATTGGGTATGATTTTTAAACTGAAACCTTTATAGCTTTACTGATTTACTCAATATATTCTATCTATAATTTTGAAAAAATCCTACAAGAAAATGGCTTATAAATAGAATAAACCCTAACTTCGCGAGTTGTTTATATAAGATGCTGTATAACGGTTTGACATACAGCCAAAGCTATAAATATGAATTCGGAAAATCAGCATATATACGATTCCATAGATTTATTAGTCGCTAAAAATGTGAATTTTGCATTGTTTCGTCTACCGAACAAGACTTCTATAAATCTCATCTTACATCACAATCCATTGCCTGAAACTTTGTCTAATCCTGAAATGTTGAACGGTAAAAAAGGTTTTGTTATTGCACCGTTTAATATAGCTGAAAGTTCGCCTATATTATTTATCCATCCGGATGTAATACTAAAAGGTGAAGATGAGATTTCACAATATCTGCAGGATAATATGTCCTCATTTCCAGAAACTACCTGCACAGATAATTATGCCGTCACTAATTCGGGTGATTTCGAGAAATACAAAGATAAATTTGAGATTTTTCATCGGGAATTAGAAAAAGGACAAATCAAAAAGCTGGTACTTTCACGTACTTTTGATAAAGATAAGAAAGAGGATTTTTCTGCAGGAGAAATTTTCCGAAAAGCTTGTGTTAAATATCCATCGAACTTTATATTCCTTTGCAATACTCCCCTATCAGGTACATGGTTCGGATGTTCACCCGAAAGCCTGTTATCAGGTGAAAAGAATAACTGGAAAACGGACGCGCTTGCGGGTACTCAGGATATTTCTACAGTACAGAACGGAATTTTTTGGGACGACAAAAACCAACTGGAACAAAATATTGTCGTAGAATATATGAAAAGCCAGCTTCTGAAAGCGGGACTAAAAAGTGAATGCGGTGAAGCGAAGACCATTAAATCGGGAAGCCTTGTACATCTGAGAAGCGAACTGCGTTTTCAGACGGATGAGAATTTTGACATTGGAAAAACCTTATCTTTACTTCATCCGAGTCCTGCCGTTTGTGTTTTTCCGAAAGAAGAAGCTTTCCGTTTTATTCTGGAGAATGAGGGATATGACCGAAAATATTATTCGGGATTTTTGGGATATATGGATACAGAACATAGAACTGATTTATTCGTTAATCTGAGGTGTGCTCAAATTTTTAGCAATAAGCTAAGACTATACGCAGGAGGCGGAATACTTACGTCCTCTGAACTCACATCGGAATGGGAAGAGACCGAATATAAGCTTCAAACAATTTTGTCAATATTATAATTGAAATATATGTTTTCCGTTAAAAAGAACGTATTACAAACAGTCGCATTACTGAAAGAATATGGAATTAATCAGATAGTGATTTCTCCCGGTTCGCGGAATGCTCCGTTAATCCAGACTTTCAGTAGTGATAGTTTTTTCGAATGCCATACTGTTGTGGACGAACGGAATGCAGGCTTTTATGCGATTGGAATTATACAATGCGCACAGCGCCCTGTGGCTGTCTGTTGTACATCGGGGTCGGCTTTGCTCAATTTGGCACCTGCCGTGAGTGAGGCTTTTTATCAGCAACTACCTTTAATCGTGGTTTCGGCAGACCGTTCCCCCGAATGGATTGGACAAATGGACGGACAGATACTCCCACAACCGAATGCTTTCGGCTCTTTATCCAGAAAATCGGTCAATCTGCCTGAAATAAAAAACGATACGGACGAATGGTATTGCAACCGCCTCATCAACGAGGCGTTAATCGCATGTACCGCAAACATCTGTGGTCCCGTTCATATCAATGTGCCGATTAGTGAACCGTTGTTCGATTATTCGGAAGAGAATTTACCGAAAGTCAGGAAAATAAACTACCCGACTCCTGTTAAAACTATCGACATAATTCCTTTTGCCAAGAAATGGAGTAACTCTAAAAAACGTTTAATAATCATCGGACAACAACCTAAAAATAATGAGTTTGTAAAAACATTGGAATTGTTAGCTGAAAAATCCGATTGCATCATACTAAATGAACACATATCTAATTGTATTAATGATAATTACATAAGCAATTTTGATGCTTTACTTTATGCTTTAGAAGAAGATAAAGTTGCAGATTACAAGCCTGATTTGGTTATTTATACAGGAGGGCACATCACTTCGAAACGGCTCAAACATTTTCTGAGACAGAATAAACCAGAAGTTTTTTGGTACATTTCTAACGCTTCCGATGTAGTCGATACATTCCAATCCTTAACGAATTTGGTGGAAATGCAACCTCATAACTTTTTTAAGAATTTATCTGAAAATATAGAAGAAGAAAAAGACAAACCATTTTACAATCTTTGGAAAAGTTTTTCTGAAAAAATAGCTTCTCCTGAAAATAATATACCCTTTTCGGATTTATTCGTTACAGGACAGTTTATAAAGTTATTACCCGAAAATTCCAAGCTTCATTTGGCAAGCAGTTCAACGGTTCGGAATGCTCAATTATTTGATTTAAAACAATCTATCGAAGTATACAGCAACCGTGGTGTAAACGGTATAGAAAGTACTTTGCCTTCTGTAATAGGTTTCGCTTCAGTATATAAAGGAATAGTGTATCTGATAATTGGCGATTTGAGTTTTTTCTACGGATTAAATTCTTTGTGGAACATCTCTCATATCAAAAATCTGCGTATATTACTTGTCAACAACGGAGGAGGAGGAATATTTCATTTATTACCCGGTCTGAATAAGTCCTCTTCTTTAAAGGAATATGTTTCCGCAGGACATAATACCCAAGCTGAAAAATGGATAGAAGCATCGGGATTGCATTATATTTCAGCATCCGATAAAGATGAGTTAGAAAACGGACTATCTTTACTCATGAATGAAGAATTCGGACAGTCCATTATTATGGAAGCACATACAGACATGGAGACAAGCAAAAATGTTTTCCGTGAATATTATCATAAGATTAAATCAGCAAATTAGATAATGTGCCAATGTGCTAATTTTATTTGCGAATTGGCTTATTTATAAATTTTCAAATTAATAAAATATGACAACACATAGAGATTGGGAAACCATCAAAGAATATGAAGATATTCTTTTCGATTATTTTGAAGGGATAGGACGCATCACCATCAATCGTCCGCGTTACCGCAATGCATTCACTCCTACTACAACCATGGAAATAAGCGATGCCCTGCGTATCTGCCACGAAAATCAGGATACATATGTTATTGTGCTCACAGGAGCGGGAGATAAAGCATTTTGCGCAGGCGGTGACCAGAATGTAAAAGGAAAAGGCGGATATATCGGAAAAGACGGTGTGCCCCGTTTGCAGGTTCTTGAAGTGCAAAAGCAAATCCGTTCCATGCCTAAACCTGTAATTGCGATGGTCAACGGTTATGCTATCGGAGGCGGACATGTGCTTCATGTAGTTTGCGACCTTTCTATTGCTTCCGAAAACGCTATCTTTGGACAAACAGGACCTAAAGTAGGTAGTTTCGACGCTGGCTTCGGTTCTTCTTATCTGGCACGTGTTGTCGGACAAAAGAAAGCGCGTGAAATATGGTTTCTTTGCCGTCAGTATTCTGCACAAGAGGCTTTGGAAATGGGATTGGTGAATACGGTTGTACCTTTCGACCAATTGGAAGACGAAACCGTTAAATGGGCGCAAGAAATGATGCAACTCAGCCCGATGGCCTTGCGTATGATTAAAATGGGACTCAACGCTGAACTCGATGGTCAGGCAGGAATACAAGAATTGGCAGGGAATGCCACCCTACTCTATTACCTGACAGATGAAGCTCAGGAAGGTAAACACGCATTCCTTGAAAAACGTAAGCCTGACTTCAAACAGTTTCCTAAATTTCCTTGATAAAATAGATGCAATACAAAACCGAGATAATACCTTATACACTTCATTTTAAGCGTCCGGCGAAAACATCGAGAGGTCAGTACATCGACCATCAGATATGGTATGTTAAGATTTCGGATGTTTCTAATCCTCACAATTGGGGAATCGGAGAATGTGCTCCTCTCCCCGATTTGAGTTGTGATTTCGATGAAGATTATGAGGGAAATCTGAGGAAGTTTTGTAAGGAATTAGAGGCAAAAGGGACATTAGATATAAAGGCTCTCCGACCCTATCCCTCTATTCTTTTCGGATTGGAAACAGCTTTGCTTCATCTCAATGCTAAATCGTTTCGGTTGTATAATACTCCTTTTTCCAATGGGGAACAGGGGATTACTATCAATGGGCTAATTTGGATGGGAAACTCCGATTATATGCTGGAACAAATCGAATCAAAGATAGAGCAAGGCTTCAGATGCATCAAATTAAAAATCGGAGCTATCAATTTTCAAAAGGAATTAAGCCTTCTAAAACATATCCGTAAACACTTTTCAGCAGGAGAAATTACATTACGTGTAGACGCTAACGGTGCGTTTTCTCCCGTAGAAGCATTAGAAAAGTTGAAACGTTTATCTGAGTTGGATTTGCATTCTATCGAACAACCTATAAAAGCAGAAAAATGGAGTGAAATGGCACGATTATGCGAAGTTACGCCTTTGCCTATTGCTTTGGATGAAGAATTGATTGGAGTACATGAAGCCGATAAGAAAAAAGAATTGCTGAACATTATCAGCCCGCAATACATTATATTAAAACCGACTTTGCACGGAGGGATAAGCGGTTGTGCAGAATGGATTGAACTGGCTGAAAAACAAGATATCGGCTGGTGGATAACATCTGCTCTCGAATCGAATATCGGGTTAAACGCTATCGCCCAATGGTGTTCGACTTTCGATACTAATTTACCACAAGGATTAGGTACAGGAGCGCTTTATACTAACAATATTCAGATGCCTTTGTACATAGAAAAAGACCAGCTCTGGTTTGACCCGAATGGGGAATTTTTCTCATTTAATGATTTGAGAAATGTACGAATTTGACATACATAAGCAAACGATAACTGTTGAAGGAATAACATATTCATCCGATTTTTTCAAAGATAATACTATAGTCGAATTTGTAGATAAATCGGATTTTCATAATCAACTTTTCCTATTCCTGAAAGATTGGTTCTCAGACAGTCCGACCTTAATAGTTAAAACCTCCGGTTCTACCGGTGTACCCAAAGAAATGAAGGTGGAGAAAGAGCGGATGATACAGAGTGCTTGCCTGACTTGTTCTTTTCTTAATCTTCAAAAAGGAAATACCGCGCTGTTATGCATGCCTTTGGAATACATTGCAGGAAAAATGATGGTTGTTCGGTGTCTTATTGCAGGATTGAATATGTACCTTACATCCCCATCGGGAAATCCATTAAGGGAATTTGATATACTTTTCGATTTTGTTGCGATGATTCCTCTACAAGTCTACAATTCATTCCAATCGGATATTGAAACTGAACGATTAAAACAAATAAAAAATTTAATCATCGGAGGTGGGGCTATTGACAAGAATTTAGAAATACAATTAAAAGACTTTCCTAATTCGGTCTATTCTACTTATGGCATGACTGAAACTCTTTCTCATATAGCCTTACAAAAAATAAATGGAGAAGATGCCTCACTAAATTATCATCCCTTCGAATCGGTTTCACTTACTTTAGACGTTGATGATACATTAATAATTAATGCTCCTTTAGTAAGTAAGGACACACTTTATACAAACGATATAGCGGAGATAAACCCTGATGGTTCTTTCAGAATAATCGGTCGAAAAGATAATATTATAAATAGTGGAGGAATAAAAATTCAGATTGAAAAATTGGAGCATCTTTTAAAACCTTATATAAAAGATGATTTTGCTATAACATCTCTTCCTGACCCTAAATTCGGAGAAATTATAGTCCTTCTTACAACAGAAAAGTTTGATTTGAAGACTATTTCTCAGGATGTGCCTCATTATTCTCTTCCAAAAAAAATATGGAATATAGATGAAATTCCAAAGACTGAAACCGGAAAAATAAACAGAGCAGAAACAAAAGAATTAGCCCTC
>DQAM01000051.1:0-657 GCA_003523545.1 Dysgonomonas sp. | reverse complement strand
AAACAAAAGAATTAGCCCTCAAACTAAATAATAAACCCTAAAATAATGGCTTTAGATATTACACTTATTGTATTAGGAATCATCTGTACTCTGATTGGAATAGCCGGATGTGTTATTCCCGCTGTACCCGGTGTACCACTAAATTATCTGGGTATTATTTTACTTCATCTCACTTCGAGAGCACAATTTTCAAGTAATTTCCTGATAATATCGGCGGTAGTCGTTATCGTTGTTCAGATATTAGATTATTATGTACCGATTTGGGGCACTAAAAAGTTTGGTGGAGGCAAAAAAGGTGCTTGGGGAAGTGCATTAGGCGTAATTGCCGGAATGTTTATATTTCCACCGTGGGGTATTATTATATTCCCTTTTGTAGGGGCAGTAATTGGAGAACTAATTGATAATAAAGAAATGTCAGTTGCCGTAAAAGCAGGATTCGGTGCGTTCTTGGGTTTCCTTGCAGGTACAATAATGAAGCTAATTGTTGCATTAATACTTACATTTTACTTCTTTAAACAATTTATTGTCACATATCTATACCAATGACAAAAATTTTGTCTATCAGAATATAGATAATATTATTTAAACCAATCTCAACAAAATCTGTTATATATCAAAATCAAAAAAAGAGAATTATTTCATACTTAAATACAAGAA
>DQAM01000052.1 GCA_003523545.1 Dysgonomonas sp. | reverse complement strand
ATAAAATTATATTTTCATGTATCATTGAGTCGCCTTCGCTCCTCGGTTGTTAAGCCACTTTGTTCAACATAAAAAAAACACTAAAAAACTACTTACCAGACGACCCCATTACAATCATTCATCTATGAAAAAAACATTATTTATTCTCATTACAATAGTAAGTTGTATGAACTCTTTAAATGCCCAAAATATGAAACTAAAAGTAACTATAGGCCGTAAAGAATTTACTTCGACTCTCAACGATAGCGACGCTGCAAAAGAACTGGTAAAACTTTTTCCCATGACAGTAAACATGAGCGAGCATAATGGAAACGAAAAATACTATAATTTACCTAAGAATATGCCTGGCAAGGCAGCGAATCCCGGGAGCGTGCAGGCAGGCGATCTGATGATATGGTCTTCGAGTACACTTGTATTGTTTTATGCCGGAAGCCGTACATCGTACAGTTATATCCGGCTGGGTGAAATAGATAATCCTTGCGGTTTGCAGGAAGCCGTAGGCGGGGGAAGCGTAGAGGTAGCTTTTGAACTTGCTAAACAAACCGAGTAACAAAGAATATTAAAAACTGATTAAAAAAAGCGTTCTTTTATCTACTCTGTGTCTAATCACTTAAAACTGTTAGCCGATAGCCAAAATACCTGTAATGCTAAGGCTGCAGGAATTGCCTTCTCTCGCTAACGATAAAGGGAGTAGTTTGCAGGTGCAAGCCTGACTGGTATTTATCTCGCCGGCTGATTTACCTGTCCGGTGCAGTTGACATTAAAATAACAAATGTGTCTGACCATATATAATGCGAGTTTTATTTGTTTTAGTCAGCAAACCGAATGACTGGCCGTATAGAGATGCTGCCTTGATCTTTTGGTACTTTTATATCAAGATAAAAGTGCAGAAGGCACGCCTTTGAAAAGGCGAGGCAGTAATAAAGAACGTTTATCATAAATGAAAAAATCAAGTAGTGAGAACTACTGATTTACATTAAGTCTATATATAATGAAAAAGTTTATAAAATCACAACGCAGTAGTTTACTAGTATTTATATTAACGGTTGGAGTATTCGGTATCATCAACACAGAGATGGGAATAGTAGGTATACTGCCGCTTATTGCCGAAACATTCAGTGTATCAGTGCCTGCCGCCGGATGGACTGTCAGTGCCTTTGCTCTTGTTGTAGCTATCTCAGGTCCCATTATGCCCCTCATTTTTTCCGGCATCAACCGAAAAAGGGTAATGCTGCTGGCTTTGGGAATATTCGTGATAAGCAATATCATATCTATGTTGACTACCAGTTTTAACGTTATACTTGTTGCCCGTATTATTCCGGCATTTTTTCACCCTATTTATGTATCCATGGCTTTTTCTGTTGCAGCATCTTCAGTTCCGAAAGAACAATCACCCAAAGCTGTATCACGAATCTTTATCGGTGTATCTGCCGGTATGGTTCTCGGTGTTCCAGTAACCAGCCTGATTGCCGGAGAAACCGGTTTCTCTATGGCTATGCTTTTCTTTGCCATAGTGAATGCTCTGGTATTTATTGCCACCATATTTCTAGTACCTTCTATTCCTGTTAAAGAAAGGCTGTCGTATGGTTCCCAGTTTCGGGTATTAAAGAAAACTATTATGTGGAATTCTATTCTGGCTGTCATATTTATCAACGGCGCCGTGTTCGGATTTTTCAGCTTTTTGTCCGATTTTCTTAAAAATATAACCGCATTAAATTTTAAGATAATAAGCATTATGCTCTTTATATATGGAGGAGCAAATATTATCGGCAATCTGATAGCTGGAAAATTGCTGGTGCAGATACCTTCGAAAACAATCAAGATAATTCCGTTCATTATGGTAATTATGTATGTGGTACTTTTCATTTTAGGAGAATACATGATTACTATGGGAGGAATCATTTTCGGACTGGGAATTCTTGCAGGTATCGCCAGTAACAATTGCCAGTATATGATCAGCCAGTCAGCACCCGAAGCGCCTGATTTTGCCAACGGGATATTCCTTACTTCTACTAATCTGGGAACAGCAGTCGGAACAGCCTTCTGCGGAATGTTCATCACTGCTCTTGATACACGTTATGCGGTCATGGGTACATTGATATTCCTTGTGCTGGGTATTGTATTTATATACCTAAGACAACGGGATGCAAAAAAAGTACAATTTGCATATTAATTAAATTTTAAACACTGAAAAATGAAACGATTCACATATCTTCTAATCATGATATTGTCATTATCAATATCCGCGGGAGTAACTTCCTGCGGTCAAGATGAAGATTTGCAGGAGCAACCGGTAACAAATCCTAATCCTGATCCGGGAACGAATCCTCCGGCAGCAGGGAATAAGGGTAATATAAAAGTCGGCTCTACAATTTTCACATTAACTTTTTACGACAATGCAACTGCTGATGCATTCAAATCCCTGTTGCCAATGTCCATTAATATGTTCGAACTAAACAGTAATGAGAAATATTATAATTTATCAAACTCATTACCAACAAATGCCTCTACTCACGGAACGATACAAAACGGAGACCTGATGCTCTACGGATCATCTACATTGGTATTGTTCTACAAAACATTTTCATCCACATACACTTATACCCGAATCGGGCATTTGGATAACCCTTCCGGACTGGAAGCTGCATTAGGTGCAGGCAGTATATTTATTACCTTTGAAATGGCAGAGTAAAAAATAGATTTTTTCCTTTTAATATAGATTTTTTTCGTTATAATCGTCCGTTTACTAAAACTATATGGCAAAACCGGTATCTTTATACGATAATTAGAAAATAAGACAACCGTCTATTCCCATATAAAAGCAGAGATGAATTTATTTAACAAGTATACTACCTCCAAATTAATATTGATAAGCCTCATCAGCTCTATTTTTGTTGTTTATCCGAATATTTCATGCCTGCCGTGGGAACTGGAGATTTTAAAAGGAACGGAATTAACACATCATTTGTTATACTTTGCTTTTCGCTATATCTATTTCAGTATATTGATATTTATGCTGATAAGAATAAATCTTGAAAAATTCAGTACGCAGTCTTTTAACAAAAGGTTCTGGTATAATATACTTATAAGCGGTTTAGCCTACGGGATTTTTGTAGCACTTACTTTGTTAGTTTACACGAAGCCTAAACATTTCGGGAGTATATTGGTTTTCCAGTTTTCCGTAGTATGTTTCCTCAGTACTTTTATGGGACATATTTACCTGATGTACAAGGTTCAACGAAAAACCGAACAGGAAATTGAACAGTTAAAAGTAGAAAATCTTCAAAGCCGGTACGATGCCCTGATGAATCAAATCAATCCGCATTTTTTCTTTAATTCCTTGAATGGATTAACTTCCCTTATCCGTAAAAAGAATGATGAGAACACCCTTACTTACGTAAATAAAATGTCGGACGTGTTCCGTTACATTCTTCAAAGTGATAAGAAAGGCCTGGTTTCTCTGGAGGAGGAACTCGAATTTGTAAATGCTTTCTTCTATATGATGGAAGTGCGCTTTGCCAGTAAACTCAACTTTAAAATAGATGTGGACACCAGTAAGAGGTGCTATAAATTACCTGTTTTATCCGTATTGCCCCTTATCGAAAATGTCGTTGTACACAATAAAATAGACAGCGAACACAAAATGGTAGTGGCCATTGTATTGAATGATAAAAATGAACTTGTCGTATCTAATCCGAAATATCCGAAACTGACACCAGCCGAAACAAACGGCACTGGGTTGAAAAATCTCAGCAACCGTTTTTCTTTACTGATGAATAAACGGATAAGGATTGAAGATACCGAAGATACTTTTAATGTTTATTTACCTTTAGCCGTATAGATGCTTATGAAAGTACTGATTGTAGAAGATGAGACCGCAGCGTATGAAAATCTGGCAGCTATCATAAATGAGGTAGATCCCAATATCGACATTATCGGGAATACGGAAAGTGTAAGCCAGACCGTAAAATGGCTGTATTCGAATGTTCTTCCTGACTTGATATTCATGGATATACATTTATCTGATGGTTCGGCATTTTCAATTTTTGATGCTATAGAAGTCGAAATACCTATTATTTTTACTACGGCTTATGATGAATATGCTATCGAAGCTTTTAAAGTTAATAGCGTCGATTACCTGCTGAAACCTATCAAAGGGGAAGAAGTACAGCGGTCTTTGCAGAAATTGTCTAAGTGGACAAGGACAGAAGTAGTTGATTATCTCGCAAGACTGACTCAACTGACACCTTCGCAACGCTACAGGGATAAGTTTCTGATACCTGTTCAGGATAAGTTACTTCCTGTAGATACAAATGATATTTCCTGTTTTTATACATCTGATAAAGTTACCAGGATTATACTTAAAAACGGGAAGTCATACTTTTATTCAAAAACGCTCGAACAAATATATTCATCGCTGAATCCGGCAGAATTTTACAGGGCAAACAAACAGTTTATCATTTCGCGAAACAGCGTAAAAAATATAACCATCTGGTTTGACAGCCGGTTACTGCTGACGCTGGATGTGGAAACACCAGAACGAATTTATATAAGTAAAAATAAGGCTTCGGAATTTAAGATGTGGGTTGTAAATGAAAATGTATAATCAGTAGTTAAAAAAATTATGTATATCAGCTATTTGGTTTTCCTAAAAGTTATTCTTTATTATCTGTCATGCTGAATAATAGTGAAGCTTCTGTTAGCAGAGAATTCAGATTCTTCGTTGCACTCAGAAAGACAGATAGAGACGGGAATAGTCATCTTTTATATTTTATTCGATTCGTTTTTATTTATAAATTTTTCGTATTAGTCGGACACCTGTTATAATTTTCAGAAAAATAATGAATATTTGTATAAGAAAATAGAGAAGAGAGGGAACGAAAAGTTTTAGATAAAGAATGAATATTCATAACTATCTGGCTTCTGAATTAGATAAACTGAGATAATAAACACAATAAAACAATATGTTACGAAAAATCAGAATCATTTTTGCTGTCATCTTTTTTATACTAATAACCTTGTTATTTCTGGATTTTACCGGAACACTCCATCATTGGTTTGGATGGATGGCACGCATACAGCTAATCCCAGCTATACTAGCAGTAAATGTAGCCGTAATTGTTGGTCTAATAGTGATTACCCTTATTTTCGGGCGTATCTATTGTTCGGTTATTTGTCCATTAGGAATATTCCAGGATGGAGTATCTAACATTTCAGCCCGCAGGAAAAAGAAAAAAAGACGCTTTCGTTATTCACCATCTAAATCATGGTTGCGGTACGGCGTACTTGCCCTGTTTGTGGTTTCTATGGTGCTGGGTATCAGTGCTGTGGTTTCCATTCTAGACCCATATGCAGCTTATGGACGTATCGCATCCAGTTTTTTCACGCCCATCTATCGGTTAGGTAATAATCTACTGGCTGCTATTGCCGAAAGGGCAGATAGTTATGCCTTTTATTCAACTGAAGTATGGATTAAAAGCTGGATAACCTTTGCGATAGCTGTTGTCACCTTAGTTGCTATTGGTATTTTAGCATGGAGGCATGGAAGAACATACTGTAATACCATCTGTCCGGTGGGAACTTTTCTCGGATTATTATCAAAATATTCTTTATTCAGAATAAGCTTTGCAGAGAGTAAATGTACGCAATGTAAAATGTGTGAACGAAGCTGTAAAGCTTCATGTATCAATATAAACGACATGACTATAGACCACAGCCGTTGTGTCACTTGTTTCAACTGTATAGGTAAATGTAAATCGGGAGGAATACAATATATTCTGGCAAAACCTGCTAAGAAAAAAGAAATACGTGAAGAAGTTGTTATCGAAAGTTCTTCGAATTACGAGAATAATTCCGAGGGTTTTACACGTCGTAATATGTTAACTCTGCTTGGAACAGCAGCTGTGGCAAGTACAGTAAAAGCTCAACAGCTGCAGGTCGACGGCGGACTGGCGGATATCGAAGATAAAAAAGTTCCCGAAAGGAAAACTTCGATTGTTCCCCCCGGAGCGCAGGGGATTCAGAATATGAAAAACCATTGCACTGCCTGCCAGCTATGTGTATCTGCCTGTCCCAACAATATACTCCGCCCTTCTGGGAATTTGCTGACTTTTATGCAGCCTGAAATGTCGTTCGAACGAGGCTACTGCCGTCCCGAATGTATAGAATGTTCAAGTGTATGTCCCAATAAAGCGATAATACCTATCACTACGGCAGAAAAAACATCTATTTCAATCGGACGGGCTGTTTGGGTGAAAGATAACTGCATTGTAAATACGGATAATTTGCAGTGTACCAGCTGCGAGCGTCATTGTCCAACCGGAGCGGTCACTTTGGCGGCTATCAATCCTGAGGATGAGAAATCTTTGAAATTTCCTGTAGTGAGTACTGAATTATGTATCGGTTGCGGAGCTTGTGAGCATTATTGTCCGGCACGTCCGTTCAGTGCTATATATGTGGAAGGAAATGTCAGGCATCATACTATTTGATAAAGAATTAAAAAAATTATGAAAGAAAAA
>DQAM01000445.1 GCA_003523545.1 Dysgonomonas sp. | reverse complement strand
GCCAGTTTTACCGAGTCGTCGATATTCCATCCGCCTTCCGTCCAATCTGTAGCGGAAATCCTTACCCATAAGGAATGGTTTTCATCCATCAATCCGGATAACCGTTCTATGATTTGAAGTAAAAAGCGTGTTCTGTTTTCAAAAGTACCACCATATTCATCGTCTCTTTTATTGCTCAACGGAGATAAAAACTGATGAATAAGATACCCGTGAGCGCCATGTATTTCAATTATTTTATATCCGGCTTCTATGGCCCGTACGGCAGAATTATAAAACGCATCGACAATTTTATCTATTTCTTCTTTAGATAACTCAATCGGAAGATTGTCACCTTTATGAAACGGGATAGGGGATGCCGAATAAGTCTCCCAGCTGTTAATTCCGCTTTGCAGTTGTTCACCGCCATTCCACGGCAGGTCACAGCTTGCTTTTCTTCCGGCATGTGCAAGTTGGATACCCGGTACCGCCCCCCGGTTCGATATCAAAGATGTAATCCTTGCCAGGTGGGCTATCTGCTCATCTTCCCACAATCCCAAATCACCATACGTTATACGGCCTTCGGATAATACGGCGGTTGCTTCCTGTATAATAGTGCCGACACCACCGACTGCCCGGGTTGCATAATGAACAAAATGCCATTCGTTAGCATATCCGTTGATAGCCGAATATTGACACATGGGAGACATAACCACTCTGTTCTTGAAAATAATCTGCTTTATAAGCAGGGGGGTGTTTAAATATAACATGTCCGTATTTATTTTTGATATTGAGAACTCCGAAACGCTTCACTGCGAATATAATAAAAAAATATATAAATCGAGCCTCTCGAATTGTTCAGAGACTTTACGTTTTTTAGTATCTTTGCCGTATTAAACGGTTATTATTACCTGAATTTATATTTATTTTATGATTTATTCTGAGAATTCGATACAGAACAATATCAAGCGGGGATGTATTGAAGTGATATGCGGGTCTATGTTTTCAGGTAAAACTGAAGAACTTCTACGCCGGCTCAAAAGGGCAAAAATAGCTAAACAGGAAATAGAAATATTCAAACCTGCCGTCGATACCCGCTATTCGGAAGTGGAAGTAATATCGCACGATAAAAATTCCATTCATTCCACAGTTGTCGAACATTCGAGTAATATTCTTCTGATGTCTTCGAATACAGAAGTGGTCGGAATCGACGAAGCTCAGTTCTTTGATATGGGGCTTGTCGATGTATGCCAGCAACTCGCAGACCAGGGAATACGAGTTATTGTTGCCGGATTGGATATGGATTACAAAAGAAATCCTTTTGGCCCTATGCCCGGTATTTGTGCCATTGCCGATGACGTAGAAAAAGTACACGCCATATGTGTCGAATGTGGAAGGCTTGCCAATTACTCTTACCGGACTGTCGTAAACGACAAACAGGTCATGTTAGGAGAGCTGGAAGAATATAAACCCTTATGCAGGACTTGTTACCTCAGAAATACAGGAAATAAATAATTTGTGAGGTTATCAGACTGTATATTTGTATCTTTACAATTTATTAGAAGATAAAGAGAATATTAAAAAACAACATACATGGGAAGAATTAAATTCACATTACCCCAAAGACTGGTTACCTCCATAGTAAACCAGATAAAACCTGATAATTTTATTGGAATAGGTCCTGTCGAAGAAGAATTATTGACTTGGGCATCATCCAATTTTAAGAATACATATAATGTAAAATCGGAAGAAAGTAAGGATTTATCAAAAATTCTAACCGGATTGAACGGACAAACGGTATTCTTTATAAACAGTTTGCCAATAAATAAGGAAGATAAAAATTCATCGATATCTGTTTCCGAAGAATTGAAAATTATCTCTCAGGTAAAAACTCCTGTTATTTTTATAAATAATATAGAATATCTAGGTGGCCCGATACCTTATGCAGATAAATTTGAAGGATGGCCTACTTTCGATGAAATATTTAGCTTGTGTAAAGGATTATTCCCCAATGCCTATATAACAATTCTGGACGGTAATTTAGTTTGTGTACCCAAAGAGATTCAGAATATTGTTTCTGCTTATTGGGTGGAAACTTTTGAAGAGCGTTTTTATGAACCTGACCCCGAACCACGCAAACGGTCTCTGTTTGAAAGAATTAAATCGAGAAGCAGAAGGATAATCAGGCAAAAGACAGCGAAGAAAGAACCTGTCGCATACAATATCCGCGGAAGTGTATGGTTCGAAAATGAAATGAAATCGTTCAAGGAGGCTCACAAATGGCTAATGGATTACCAATTTGAAAGTATTATCGATATAGGTGCCAATGTGGGACAATTCGGTAAAAAAATACGCCAATATTATCCTACTGCTCATTTGTATTCCTTTGAGCCAATACCATTTGTATGTGAAGAGTTGAAGTTGAACTTCAAGGACGACCCGAATTTTACGGCAATCAATGTAGGTCTAGGAGACAGCGACGGAAAGACTAAATTCCATATGAACCTGTTTTCCGATTCATCCAGTATGCTGGAAATAGCCGAATTGCATACCAAGAATTTCCCTTACACCAAAGATGAAATCGAAATTGAAGTAGAAGTAAAGAAGTTGGATAATTGTTTCAAAGTTGACGAGCTTAAAAAACCTTATTTGGTAAAGATAGATGTTCAGGGTTTTGAGGAGCAGGTTATCAATGGAGGAACGGAAGTTATTCGTAATGCCGAGATGGTAATAACCGAATCTTCCTATAAAGAATTGTACAAAGGCCAGTCTTTGTTTGATACTCTTTACGAAAAGCTGAAAGCTATGGGATTCGACTTTGCAGGAAATCTGGAGCAAATGGAATCGGCCTTTAATGGAGAGCCTTTGCAGGGAGATGCCATTTTTATCAAAAGGAAATAAGAATACATTATCTATACAACGAACACAGCAGGTG
>DQAM01000446.1:5002-6037 GCA_003523545.1 Dysgonomonas sp. | reverse complement strand
TTATCAGAGCCTGTTACTATTTCTGAGCCGACTCTTTTGAAAATGGCATTATTCAGCCCGGCAGGAGTAAGGGGAGAGATATATAATCTGAACTTCAAACCTACCGAAATGAAAAAGCCGGTAAATCCGGAAAAAACGGAAGCAGGACTTAGCTGTGATTTCTACAAAAAATATCTGATGAATACTAAAGGGATGGAAGGAAAACCAGACGAAACATTTGTGGCTGCAAATATCAAAGCGCCAAAAGAAGCACCTTCTTTCGGCCTTAGATTCAACGGTTACATAGATGTTCCGGAAACAGGAGTTTACAGCTTCTTCTTTACATGCGATGATGGCGGTGTATTGTATATCGGCAGCGAGACGATTGTAGATAACGACGGCCAGCACTCACCTATCTTGAAAAGCGGACAAGCGGCCCTCGAAAAAGGAATGCATCCGTTCCAACTGGATTTTATCGAGGCAGGAGGCGGCTATACATTGAAACTGCAATACACTTTGAATGGAAGCGCTCCTAAAGATATCCCTGACAGCTGGTTTAAACATTAAGTTATTAGAATAAATAAAAAGACAAATAGAGAAAATCAAAAAAACATAAAGAATCTATCTTTATGAGTATAAAAAAGAGGTTTGGTTCTAAAATTTGTATTTTTTAAATGTGTTTAGGATTTTAGGTAAATAAATAGCCCCGGAGCTACCGGGGCTATTTTTATGGTATATATTTGTTTTGTTCAGAAATAGGCTGGCACAAATAAGTCATCCTATGGGAGAAATGTATTAGTTAAATATAAAATTACACCCTGTATGACTGATAACTATTATTGCTATCAGGGTGCATCGTCCAAAGAATAAAGGAAATATTAAAACAGGAGCTTCTGTTTAATATATGCAATAACTATCAGATATTAAGAATATTAATTAAACAATCCATTCATATTTACAATAATAAAAGACCTCATTTAACTCTCAAAATGAAAACTCCCAATCTTATACATCCAAAACATAAAAACCGATGAATCAAAATCCATCGGTTTTTAT
>DQAM01000446.1:3784-4944 GCA_003523545.1 Dysgonomonas sp. | reverse complement strand
TTTTATAATATTTTAATATAAATCCGATCCACCTATTTGAGGACGGGAAATTAAGTATTTCTTTATTCTGCAACAGCTTCTTCAACTGTGCCGAACTGAGATACACGTTTTATAAATTTCCATTCTTTATTTCCTGTGCACTCGAATGTATATGTCCAGATTTCATTGTCATTATTATATCTTCGGCTCGAGTAAATATTGACCCTGATCTCAGCCAGTTGAGTAATTCCACTTACATTAGGTTGAGCATCCGGATAACGTAATGTTAAATATAACTGAAGTCCCTCGACAGTACGGGCATCAAGAAAGTCTTCTTTTTCTTCTGTGCTGCCACTCAACGGATACAAAGGATCGGCACTACGGTCTTTATCCCGGTATGATATATTTTGATATCGACCTGCAAATCCGTAATAATATTCACTGTCCGCATAAATAGACAAAGCAGGATTTTCTATTGCCTGATGAGTTTTCACATAATCGACTATTACCTGATATTCAGCTTTACCGTTGGCATCCTGCATATCAACGATTATCGTCGGATCAAATACCCATCCGGTAGTAGAATACACAAATTGATCTATCTTTTCTTCAATAAAAGAATTGATAATCCATGTGCTTTTTTCATTATTGTAAATACACTCGTCAGCATAAAAGTCTGCCGCATTTGTCTTATAAACAACTGTTTTTACGTCTCCATCCTGTGCATAAGGATATTCGGATTTCAGCCATATCGGTAAATAGTTTGGAGCTTGCGTAGTGCTCATAGTTCCCGAAGACAGTCCCATCTCAGCATAATCAGCAGGTTGTAGTGTAATTATATTATCACCAGTCTTTTTCCATGCTTCTCCTTCATAAGTATATGAAGCATAAAACGGTTTCTTTTCTTCTACTTCTATTCCTACTACAGCTTCACAGATCTTTATATCATCAAGCTGATAAGTCGTAGTTTTTTTAGGACTTGTAGTATCATCTCCCTGATAACGGAAAGCGACATAGATATTCTTTCCTTTATATTTATCAAGACTTCCCAAACCAGAAGATACAAAATCAGCACCATAACCATTTGCCGGTTCTTGAGGAATGGTAAACTTATCGGTTATATTATCCCACTTAGCGCTAGAGATATTGGCTTCATTCCCATCAAAATCTTCAGATACCAC
>DQAM01000446.1:0-3601 GCA_003523545.1 Dysgonomonas sp. | reverse complement strand
GGCAGTCGGCATTGTAGTAGCCAATCTTTACCTGAAATATCAAATGCGGGTTATTAATTACCGATAAATCTGTTCGAGGGGTTATCAACCATATATCATTTACTTCTTTCGAACCGTTAGAAGACATCTGCGCGTAAAAATTATTATTAAAACTTTTTGCATCCCATGTACGATTACCGGCAACTTTTGCATTTAGCCATCCGGTAAGAGATATAGGGGTGTCTTTGGTTTGTCCGTCAAACTTTTCTGTCCAAAGAGTTTCCCCTTCTACAATAGTTGTTACAGGTTCTTCTTCAGAATAAAAATACTCTACAGTTTCAAAACTGCCTTCAGCCGGAGAACTTACTCCCGCTTTCAGGACTTTAGGCAGATACTCGCCGGGGCTTTTAGCCGGCGTCAACGCACTCGCGAACAAATCTCCCCATACGAGTTTGTAGTCGCTATCACCCAATTTATACCCAGGGCCTGTTAAACCCGATACAGTTTCGTTACGCCCTGATTTATACTTATACTTAACAGCTGCCGATGATTTAATATCGACTACGGGATACCTGTTTTTATTAGACAGGACATAAGGGATAAGACCACTAGCCGGGGCTGCTTCCGAAAACATTTTATCAGCATTGAGAATCTCTGCCGTTTCTGTTTTTCCTTCTGCTCTCAACGCAGCCACTATAATAGAAATATCGGCATCAGTCACAACATAATCGAGCGACACAAGACCCGAAGGCTTGTCCATCTCATCCAATCCTTCAAAATTCCGCTCGTTGTAATCGCAGGATGAAAAGAGACCGGCGAGTAATATTGAAATTAATACTATATATTTTTTCATTTCTGTATCTTATTTTGAATTAAAATCTAATTTTCAGAGTTGATGTCCATGTTCTTCCAAATCCGTACATAACACCGACATTTTCCCAGCTCGAAAGACCTTTATTGCGGGCATAATAATCCATCGCATCAGAAATATATTCCTGACCCAGAACGTTATTTATATTTCCGCTGATCGTTGCATCCAGGCTTCCTATCTTGAATTTATATCGCGCATTAATATCAAGTACTCCTGCATGAGGAATTTTCCAAGGAGTATAATATGTATAAGTTTCTCCCATATTCGGCATAGAGATCGTATAATTAGCATAGTTATTAGCATAGTGTACATAATCTGCCCCAATAATCAAATTATCGAAGAATGTATAACTTCCCGACACATGGAAAGTTGTCTGAGCAGAGTTACCTACTTTTACTCCTTTCATATCGATTGTTACCGATTGGTGTTCTTCTCCTGCCGGAAGGGGGTTGACTCCATCATTCGAAGGCTGTCCGTCAGGAGTAAATGCCTGGGCAGAAACTTTACTATCCCATTTCCAATCTCCGATAGAGATCATACCTTTAAGTTCTAGGTTATGAACCGGCCTCGAAACTAACTCCAACTCGATTCCTTTGTGTACAGCGTCTACTCCTTTAAGATTCAAATAAGCATTCCTGTCCGCATCCATCGGTCTTACCATAGTTTTATCCATCCATTTGGTATAGTATGCATTCAAGTTAGCAGTAAGGAAGCTGGATTTAAAACCATAACCTATCTCCGCCGAAAACAGCTTTTCGTTTACGGCATCTTTGTTTACCGAATTACTTGTATGAATATTTGTGAAATATCCGCCCGACATATACGGCGCACGTGATACATACCCTGTATTGAAAAATACATTATGAGATTCATCTATGTTATAATTGGCACCTCCTTTTATATTTCCTGCAAAAAAAGTTTTTGATTCTGACTTTTGATTTCCGCCGCTGTAATAGAAATAATCTTTCTTCCAATATTTGTGAAGCGAGGCCGCCCCTGCGATAAATACACTTAATGCATCTTTATTGTATTCAGCCTGAGAGAAGATACCTTCCTGCATCACATATCCAGTATTATCTCTATATATATTATCTCCGACCTTAAGTTTTTCATATCGGTATTCATTCGTTATGCCTGGAAAATTTTCTTCCTTGATATTATCTATTCTAGCCGGATCTTGGATATATTGTCCACCCATCAGGTCAATGATTTTCCCGTCATGCTTACCTGCATAATAGCGTAAATCAATACCTCCGTAAAAGTCGATTTCGTCAGAAAGTTTAGTTGTGTATGTAGATATCAATCCTGTCCAGAAGTGATTATTAATGGATTCGGTGATTGCCGCTTTAGACGCTCCGGGCAGCCTCTTATAGTTCCCGGTCTCAGGATCTATCTCGCCTTCCGCATTTTCTGTCTGCAATTTCCCATAATCTACATATCCGGTTCTCGTATCTCTATAACCCATATTTAATTTTCCATTAGAGGTACCATATAGTCCACTGTAGGAAGATCCTCTCCATGAACGCCCTGCTCCATCTCCTATCGACACATAGGCTACAGTAGATAAACTGGATTTATCATTAATTTCCCATGAGTGGTTCAATGAGATCTGAGGCTTATGATAACGGTTCCTATTCGGGTTCACACGTTGTCCGTACGCGTCAAATCCGTAAGTCGGATTGAATTTATATCCGTCTTTTTGCCTTTGCCATTCAGGAATTGTCAGATAATCTTTATTATAACGCTGATTGTGCCATTGTGGAGAGCCAAATGCAGTAAGGGATATTTGGTGCTGATAGTTTATTCTTTTTGAGATATTTAAAAAATAGGCATAAGACTCGAACTCTGTTCCCATGATATATCCGTCACCCCAGGTTTTAGAACCTAAAGCCGTTATGGCCCAGCCGTTATCCATCAGTCCGGTAGAAACGTTGAATGCTAATTTGTTATATCCATCGTTACCTAAAGTATAAGCAACAGCTCCGCCTTTTTCGGCATCTGTCGATTTAGTAACAATATTGATGGTTCCTCCTACCGAAGGTGCTGATACCTTGGATGCTCCAAGACCACGCTGAACCTGCATCGAACGGGTAACATCGAGCAGCCCCGTCCAGTTAGACCAATAAACACCTCCCCATTCCATATCATTCACGGGGACACCGTTTACCATTACAGCAACATTCTCCGATTCAAAACCACGTATATTTACACGTGCATCACCAAATCCACCCCCTTGTTTGGTGGCATATACACCAGGAGTAGATTTCAATATTTCAGGAAACTCCTGGTTACTCATTTTAGCTTCGATTTCCTGTGGTTCAATTACAGAAAGAGCTACCGGTGTTTTACGCCTGATAGCTATAGAAGATGTTACAATAACATCTTTTAATCCTACGGCATCCGCTTCCATTTCTATGGTACCCAGGTTTGATGCAGCATTTAACGATAAATCTTTATAGCCGACATAGCTGAGCTTAATCTGGCCGCTTATCGATTGTACTCTTAAAGTGAAAGATCCATCCAGATCAGTAGCCGTTCCTATCCGTGAGTTCTCCGCGAAAACGGATACACCGATTAATGGCTCTTTTGTATCCTTATCGATAACGGTTCCTTGTATAGTCCCCTGTGCAAGGACAGAAGCCGTACCAATTAAAATAGTGAAAAGCAGAAAAAACAGTTTTCTCCTCATGGTAATGTTATTTGTTTAAATATTAAATAAATAATGGAATAATTTTACTTTTTTTTGCATAG
>DQAM01000447.1 GCA_003523545.1 Dysgonomonas sp. | reverse complement strand
AGGCGGGATACCTGTCCGGTGCAGGTGACGTAAAAACAAATGTGTTTGAGCCTTGAAAAGGCGAGTTTTATTTGTTTTAGTCAACAAACCGCATGACAGGTGCGCCGAGAGATGAAGCCTTGATTTTTTGGTTCGTTTTGCATCAAGGCAAAATGAACAAAGGCAAGCCTTTGCAAAAGGCGCGCAGTAATAAGGAACGTTTATTATTAATAAAACTCAGCCTTCACGACTACCGGATAATGATCGGAAGGTATGCGTGCCTTGCCTTTACCATCCCAGTAAATATCCGTCAGAATGCCGTATTTTAATATATTGAGATTTCCTGCAAAGAATATATGGTCTATCCTTTCATTAGTCCGCATTTCGATGTTGAAATTATTAAATGTCCCGTTATTTTCATATTTTACCGGAGCTTTGTCATAACTGTCTGATAAAAGTCCGGATTTGGTATAGGTAAAATAACTTTCGTCGGTCTGGCTTACATTGAAATCACCTGTCAAAATCACAGGGCTGTTTCCCTTAGCTATTTCTTTCATTTTCGATACAACCAGTTTTGAACTTTCCTTCCTTGCTTCTACACCTACATGGTCTGCATGAAGATTGAAGAAATAAAATATTTTCCCAGATGAAATATCTTTGAATTCACCCCAGGTGCAGATCCGGATACAGGCTGCATCCCAGCCCAATTCAGGTTTATCGGGAGTCTCCGAAAGCCAGAAATTACCGGAACGCAACAATTCGAAACGGTCTTTTTTAAAGAAGACAGCAGAATATTCCCCTTCGGTTTTCCCGTCATCACGCCCTACACCGATATAATCGTATGCTGGAAGTTCCCGTTTTATGTCTTCCAGCTGATGATAAAAACCTTCCTGAGTACCGAAGATATCGAAATCATGGTAGGTGATAAGATTGCATACATACGGCAGACGCGACTTCCAGCCGTTCCCGGCAGCCACATCATCCCGATTATCGTTCCTGATATTATATGAAGCAATGTTTATAGTTTGGGCTGAAAGGAACGTTACACTAGAAAAAAGAAACAAAACAAAATACAGGTTTACCCTTAATACTCTCTTATTCATGCTTTTGGCTTTTTACATATTATTAGACATTATTCTGAAAAATAAAAGTAAAATTTTTTACTCGAAAGAGAGCCGTTTCTCTTATTTTTTTTATTTTTGTCATTATATAAAAGTAACAGAGAAAGAGTGTAATATGATTAAACATATTGTGTGTTGGAAGCTGAAAGAAGAGGCTCATGGAAATGATAAAGCAACCAACATGAAACTGATCAAAGAGAAATTGGAAAACCTGCAAGGAAAAATCGAAGGGCTTATCAAAATAGAAGCAGGTATTAATCTGCCGGATTATCCGGCGAATTATGATGTGGTATTGTATTCCGAGCTGGAATCGAAAGAAGCTTTGGATTACTATCAAAGCCACCCTCTGCATCAGGAAATCCTTCCATTTATCCGTGAAGCAGTATCAAGCAGAGTTGCGGTAGATTACGAAGCGTAATGGAAAATACAAGCGAAAGCATAATACAGGACATACGCAAACGCTGTCGTATGGCTATGGATGGGGTTGTATCGTCCGGAATGAGGAATTACGGACTCGATTACAAGCTCAACTTCGGTGTGTCTGTCCTGAAAATAAGAAAGATAGCATCCCGTTATATACCAAACAAGGTATTGGCTGAAAAATTATGGAAGGAAAATACCCGGGAACTTAAAATTATAGCTACCCTTTTATATCCCAGAGAAGATTTTACAATCGATGCAGCCCGGCGCTGGATACAGCAAATACCCAATCAGGAAATACGGGAGCAACTGGGATTTAACCTGTTTCGTTTTCTGCCTTACACATATGCTTTAGGATTGGAGTGCGTAAACAGCGAAAACGAAGATATCCGGATTACAGGTTATTGGTTTTTGGCGAGACACCTAATAGAAGTAGGTTATAGTGATGAATTAAAAGCCCAGGAGATGACTTATTTATGGGAAGACATTAAATCAGATAACCTGTTTATGCATAATGCGGTCAAGCTTCTTCTGAAAAATATCGGCAGAATATCTGTAGACAAAGCAAATACCATATTACATCAAATTATATCGTTTAAGGACTCGGAAGATCCGGTTTTAAAAGAGATTTTCCATAATCTCCTTTTCGATTTCCAGTATTACCACGGCAATGCTATAATACAAAGCGAATTTGTTTAAAAGCATATTTTACGGTTTCGCCTGTTTCTTTCCGGAGCACCAATAATCCCGAATCTTCTACACATGCAATTTCAGCCATAAAATTCTGGCTTCCATCATTGTATAAGTAGAAACCCTCTTTACGGAATAAAGAGTTATAATACTTTTCCCTGATTGACTTTATAGAATTATGATTATTCAAACTGCTGAAATAATCTTTCAGACTTGTGAGGATTCTTTGTAATAGCGGTTGTATTTCATAATTCTTTCCTGTAATCTGTTTCAGCGAAACCGGATTAGGCGCGTCGCTCCTGAAAATTTCCTGATTGAGATTTATCCCCACTCCAATCACGGAACGGGATATATAATCGCCCATGATTTCATTCTCTATCAGTATTCCGGCTATCTTTTTATTTTCCCAATATATATCGTTCGGCCACTTAACGCAGAATCCGGAAGCCTGTTTATCCAGGACATCTTTCACTGCCAGGGAAATGATTTGTGACAATATAAATTGCTTACCCGCTTCGAGTTTTTCCGGAAACAAAACCGTACTGAATAAGAGATTTAGCCCCCGTTCCGATTCCCATGAATTATCTTTCTGTCCTCGTCCTGCAAGCTGATAATCGACACATACTGTATATCCCTGAGGAAGTTCATTTTCTCTTGAAATCCTCTTCAAATATAAATTTGTAGAATCCGTCTCCTCTATATGATGAATATCAAAACCTTTCATTACTCATCCTTCATATCGGCATACTCCTGTTGTGATTTTTTTGGTAATTTCTTTATTACCTCATCCACCGAATGATGTATCCACTCCTTTACCTTTTCATCGGGCACACCCTTCTCAAAATAAATGGAATTCCAGTATTTCTTATTGCTGTGGTAACCAGGAATTACCGCTTCATATCGTTCTCGAAGCTCGACCGCTTTTTCGGGATCACATTTCAAGTTCAGCATAAAGCCTTCTTCTCTTTTTTCCAGTCCCATATATGCAAACATCTTGCCCATAACTTTAAATACAATGGTCGTTTCGTCGAAAGGGAAGCATTCTTCCGCACCCTTTATACTCAGGCAGTATTCTCTTACTTCTTCGATATTCATAGTTAGTCAGTTTAACGGAGCTAAAAAAGCATCTTCAAAATGGTCTATCCGGGTAAAGTTCTCGTTCACTACAATAGCAATTACATCGAAACGGGCAGGCTTTTCTACATCATGACTATCCAGATAATAATCGGCCGCCTCGATTATCCGCCTTATTTTACTTCCCGATACGGCTTCTTCGGGATTGCCCCAATTGCCGGATGTACGCGTTTTCACTTCAACAAAGATAATGAACTCATCATTTTCAGCAATGAGGTCTATCTCATTTTTATTATGAATCCAGTTCCTCTCGATAATACGGAATCCTTTTTTACAAAGATGCTCCTCTGCCAGGACTTCTCCTTTTATTCCGAGTTGATTATGTAATGCCATCCCAGATTATAGTCCGCTGTATAAATTATCACTTACTACTTCCACAAACAATTCCGATAATTTATCCGTAACAGCTTCGGCATATTTTTCACCTTTAATGGCAGTCGATTTACGGGGGTCTCCGATACCGGTATCTACAGATACTTTCGACCAGTCACGCGGAGTCCACGCCACACCATCCCGTAGACTTTTGATATTAAAAGGCATATATTTTCCATCTCCTGCAAGCGACAGGTTCACCAGATCGGGACGGTAATGCATCATTACAGAAGTTTCCAGCTCCCCGGCATGATCGTCCACTTCTTCGAAAAAATCCCCCGGAGGAATAATTTTAAACCATTCGGTAGAGAATATCAAAAAGTCAGGATAGTCCAAAGCCAGATCACGTATCATATTCTTAAAGCTGTTTCCGCCGTGACCGTTAACGATAAAGAGTTTATTTATCCCCTGACTGTTTAAGGCTGAAACAATATCTGTCAATATAGCTTTTTGAGTTTCGTATCGTGCATGGATGCAGAATGGAAGGTCAAACTGTCCCGGGTTCTGCGATCCGAAAGGCACAGGCGGTAAAACCATGCCTTTTATATCTGCCCGCTTATATGCTTTCTCTACTGCATCAAGCGAAACATAATACGAAAGGTAACAATCTGTCAGATAAGGCAGGTGGTAATTGTGTGGTTCGGTCGCTCCCCAAGGTAAAACGGCATACCGGTAGGTTTGGTCTTTAGTATCATTATAGACAGCTGAGAGAATATCCATTCCGTTCATAAAATAAATCTTAAATAAAATTGAGTACTAATATAGAAATTTATTCGTTTTTTTAGTGAATAAAAAGGATACTTAATAGTAAAAGGGGTTTAAAAAAATTATTAGTTTTGTATTTAATAATACAGAAAATATAAATATGGTGAAATACAGACGCATATTGCTTAAACTTAGCGGTGAATCGCTGATGGGTGATAAGCAGTATGGAATAGACGAGAAAAGGCTTTCGGAATATGCTGAGCAAATCAAGGAAATTGTAGAAATGGGTGTGCAGATAGGCATAGTCATAGGCGGAGGTAATATTTTCAGGGGGCTTAGCGGTGCGTCCAAAGGATATGACCGTGTCAAAGGCGACCAGATGGGAATGCTTGCCACTGTGATAAACAGCCTGGGACTCAGTTCCGCTCTCACGGCTATCGGCCAGCCAGCCAGGGTGCTCACTGCCATCGGCATGGAGCCCATAGGAGAATTATATTCCAAATGGAAGGCTATCGAATCTATGGATAAAGGGGAGGTAGTCATCATATCGTGCGGAACCGGTAATCCGTTTTTTACCACTGACACAGGGTCTTCACTCCGCGGTATAGAGATAGAAGCCGAAGTTATGCTTAAAGGCACACGGGTAGACGGTGTATATACAGCCGATCCCGAAAAAGACCCTACAGCCACCAAGTACGAGACGATTTCTTTTGACGAGGTCTACCGGAAAGGGCTGAAAGTAATGGACCTCACAGCGACAACCATGTGCAAGGAAAATAATCTTCCGGTCATTGTTTTCGATATGGATACGGTCGGTAATCTTTCCAAAGTAATACGGGGAGAAAATATAGGTACTTTTGTTCACCCCTGATGCAATTCAGATAGTATTATAGAATGAATTAAATAAATATAAAGATCATGGCAGATATTAAAGAATTTGAAAAAAAGGCTGAGGCCAAAATGAAAGGAGCCGTTGATTTTCTGGAAGAATCACTGGCGCGTATTCGTGCGGGTAAAGCTAACCCGCGTATCATGGACGGTATCAAACTAGACTACTACGGAACTTTGACTCCGTTGAGCGGAGTGGCATCTATCAATACTCCCGATGCTAAAACGATTGTTATCCAGCCCTGGGAAAAAAATATGCTGGCGGAAATCGAGCGTACTATTATAAACTCTGATCTCGGCCTGAATCCGAGCAACGACGGAGAAGTTATACGTCTGTCTATTCCTCCGCTGACAGAAGAACGCCGTAAAGATTTGGTGAAACAATCGAAACAGGAAGCAGAAGATGCTAAAATAAGTGTCC
>DQAM01000448.1 GCA_003523545.1 Dysgonomonas sp. | reverse complement strand
CTCTATTTAATGTTTTGCACACTATTCTAGTGCCACTGAGGCCTCCCTCAGTCCCTCCAAAGGAGGGAAGTGTTCTCCCCTGAGGGGAGATAAAGAGGGGCTTCGGGAAGGTCGTGTAAAACGGAGCAAGTCAGGAAACCTGCCGAGCAGACAGTAAACAAATATTCCCGTGGTCAGGAATAGAGTTAGTAACATTTTACTTTTAATCATTTTAATGAGAAGGAAAATTCTGCTGACAGCATTATTCTGCTGTATTGCGAAGGTAGCGTTTTCACAATTAACCCTGAAAGGGAAAGTTGTGGACGAGAAGGGGAATGCCCTGATGGGTGCTAGTGTGTGGATAGAGTATTCGACCATCGGAACGTCTACGGATGAGAAGGGAGAATTTGCATTAAATAGAGTGCCGCAAGGAAAACATATCCTGCGTGCTACTTCTATCGATTACGATGGACAGAGAAAAGAGATAATAGATACAGATAATGATATTCAATTTACCCTCAAACGATCTCCTTTCAAGCTTAATGAGGTAGTTGTAACCGGAACGGGAACACACCGCAGGCTGAAAAATTCACCTGTTGCTATCGATGTAATTTCCAAGCGTGAGCTGGAGAATGTAAATATACCTACTTTTGAGAATGCTATGATTGCCCTTAGCCCCTCTCTTTCCTTTACTCCGAATGTGATGGGCTCTTTCATGCAGTTGAACGGTTTGACTAATAAATATATCCTTGTCCTTGTCGATGGGAAAAAGCTGGCAGGTGATGTTGGACGTAACACCGATCTTTCGCGTATCAATATGAATAATATTAAGCGCATCGAGATATTAAAAGGGGCGGCATCATCCCTTTATGGTTCGGAAGCTATGGCAGGGGTTATTAACATCATAACCGATAAACACAAAGAATCTGTCTATTTATCCTCAAACACGCGTTATTCCAGATACAATCAGTTTTCCCAATCCATAAATGCGGATATAAATTACGGAGGATTTTCGTCTTCTACTTCTTTCCAAAGGAACCAAACGGACGGATGGCAGTTGAGTAATCAGGAAGTAGTGATCGATAAGAAAACAGGAGAAGAAAAGCTCGTCGATACAGACAAAAAAGCTGTTAACCGCTATTATTCAGATATTTTCAGTCAGAAATTCACCTATGATGCAAATCAGGTATTGAGTTTTTATACCGAAGGGAGTCTTTTCGATAAGAAATACAAGCGTTCGCCCGATAGCTACAAGTACGATATGAAATACAATGATTACACCATCGGAGCAGGTGCGAAGTATCTGTTGAAAGACAAAGGCGTTATCAATCTCGACATGTACACCGACAATTTCGAATATGCCAAAGTATATATTGCCGAAAGCGGGGATTTCAAACCTGGCGATGAAGAACGTTCACGAAGGCAGAAATATTATGATATAAACCTGAAAAGTGCCCTCGATTTTGCTAAACAAAACAAGGTGACGCTGGGGACTCAATATCAGATAGATTATATAGAGAGTGAAAGTGATGTATCGGACGGCTCATCGAGAGATAGATATACATGGTCGTTGTATGCACAGGATGAAATAAAGCTTTTGGAGAATAAATTTCAACTCATTCCAGGGGTAAGATATGTTTATAATAAAGACTTTAAAAGTAAACTCACTCCCAAACTTTCGGCGATGTATTCACCCAATGAAAATTTCAATTTCCGTGCATCTTATTCGATGGGGTTTCGCACACCCGATATGAAAGAACTTTATAACATTAATGTTTCGGGTACTACTTTAAGCCTAGGGGATGCAAATCTGAAGCCCGAAACGTCAAACTATTATTCTTTGAATGCAGAATATATCCACCGTTCATTTACCTTTTCGGTAACAGGATATACCAACCGGATAAAAGATATTATAGTGGCAAGAAACATAAACGAAACAATTACCCCCGAAGAAGAAGCCGAAGGAATCAAGAAGAAAACTGTTTACAGCAATTCATCCAAAGCAAGGGTATACGGTATCGAGTTTAATGTAAACTCATATCTGGGAGCCGGATTTATAATCGGCGGAGGGTATAGCTATGTGGACTCGAAAGATGATGATACAGGAAAACAACTACAGAAAGTGAGCCGTCATACCGGAAATATCAATGCCAATTGGGCGAAGAAATGGTGGATATTCAATTCTAATTTCAACCTTACAGGTAGAATTCAGAGCCGTAGATATTACGAGGATGGTGACGCACGTAGTTATAACCTGTGGAACCTATCGACAAACCACCGCATGAAAAGTATTAACGGACTTGTCCTGGAACCCGGTTTCGGGATAGAGAATATATTTGATTTCGTGGACGATAAACCTTTTGGTAGCAATTATGCGACATTATCACCGGGACGCACATTTTATGTAAGCCTTTCGGTCAGATTCAGTAAATAACAGCCCCTCCTAACCTCCCCAAAGGGGAGGAACCAACTTCCCCCTTGGGGGATTGAGGGGGCTAAAAATAAATATAATATGAAAAAACTAATCTCAAGTGTTGTATTGTTATTGATGGTTATTTCCGTTTCTAGTCATGGCGGAAGTAAGTTCGAACACTCCGATTTCTTCAAAGGAATGGGAGCGGGAGACAAATCAGCCGTGTTGATGGTGCATTTCGGGACTACTCATGCCGATACCCGTGAGAAAACAATCGATGTGCTGAATGCTAAGGTTAAACAGGCTTTTCCTGATTTGGAACAAAGGGAAGCATATACTTCTCGGATTGTCATTAAAAGATTGGGTGATAAGGGAATCAGAAAACAAAACCCTCTCGAAGCATTGCAACAACTGAAGTCCGACGGATATACTCATATCCTGATACAACCGTCTACTATAATAGACGGGGTAGAAATGGAGTCGCTGTATAGCAATGTCGATGAAGTGAGAGGTTTATTCAAAGACATCCGCATAGGAGACCCTTTGCTGTATTCGCCCGACGATTATGAAAAAGTGATAGATGCATTAACGCAACACTATGATAATACCACAGCTTATGTTTGGGTCGGACATGGTACGTATGATGCAACTACCGCTCAATATGCGATGCTCGATTATATGCTGAAATCCAAAGGTCATACTAATTGTTTTGTGGGTACTATAGAGGGGTATCCCGAATATGACGATATGCTGGCTCAACTGAAAGCATCGGGACTGAAAAAAGTAGTGCTCATCCCATTTATGTTTGTTGCGGGTGAACATGCCAAGAACGACATTGCAGGAGATTGGAAAGAAGACCTTGAAAAAGAGGGTTATACTGTGGAAGTCCGTATGCAGGGATTGGGAGAGAATCCCTGTATACAGGATATGTATGTTTCGCATCTTAAATTTAAAACCAATCACCGTAAAGTTGGTATTATGGAAAAGAAGGCTTTGTACCAAAAGACCGGTGAGAAAATGCATTCACATCATTAAATAACAAAAGCCCCTCCTAACCTCCC
>DQAM01000453.1 GCA_003523545.1 Dysgonomonas sp. | reverse complement strand
ATAGCAGCATTATATGTAGTAGGTTTGCCTGTAGCAGTCAATGTTTGTTCCTGCATAGGAATAATGATGGTTTTAGCTCGTGTCGAATTAGCCGCACGCCAAGCCGCTGTATCGGCAACTTCCCAAACCGGAGGGTAATAATACCGAACCATAGTCGTATTTAGTTCTGCCGATTTCGTATAGAAATCATAATACCTGTTATATATTTCTACCATAAATGTACCCTCGTATCTGCTATCTCCCTCTGTATATAGTTGATGTAATCGTAAAGTAGGAGTTAGATTCGAAGTTGTATACTTATGTCCTTCATTAGAGCCTCCAAGATAGGTGCCGAAAAAGGATTGCTGCATATTCCCATCTTTACTTGGATCCGATACAGAAGAAGGGTCGTATTGTACAGACCAGATAATTTCTTCATTCTTTTCATTAGTCGGCCAGAAGAGGTCATAAAAACTAATAGTCAGATTCTGTCCGTTTATTGCCATATCCGCATATTTGGCGGCATTCTCAAAATCTGCAGAACTTCCGAATGTCTCATAACCACGGCAAAGATAAGTCTTCGCCAGAAAATGGTTTACCGCACGTTGATCGGGACGACCTAATGAAGAGTATTTTGCAGGTAAACTATCCTTGATATCTTCCATTTCTGTTATGATAAAATTGTATACCTTTTCGGCAGACTCGCGCGGAAAATTATATTCAGGTTCGTCTAGTATCATTTTCTCTACAATAGCTACACCGCCGAACTGTTGTACCAGAAGGTAATAATAAAATGCCCTTATAAAACGTGCTTCCGCTTTATATTGAGAAATCATATCAGTCTGCTCTGTCAGGACTGCATAATGAATAGCCGTATTAGCTAATTGAATACCTGCATAACAGGCTTTATAAAATGAAGCTACGTTGGCATCCTGGTCTATCAGGTTAGAATAAGATCCCACTCCATCGGGAACTCTGTTGCGTCCCGAAGCATATAGATCCGTACCAGCCGAAAATAACCACGGCTCTTTTCCATATACACTTCGTAGTGAAGAATAGGCAGTATTCATCAAACTTTCATAACCAACTTTCGTTTTATAAAACTCGTCTGTGGTTACATTTGACTTATTATCCTGATCGAGGAAATCACTGCATCCTGACAGAAATAACAATGTAAATAATATATATGATATTTTTTTCATTTCTCCTGTAATTTTTAGGTTAGAATTTTAGGTTTACACCGAACTGATAAGTCACCGAGCTTGGTCCGCCACTACCATCAGACAAAGATGCAGAAGCCCATTCCGGATCAAAGCCTTTATAATCTGTAAATACGAATGGATTCAATACATTCATATAAACCCTTAATGATGATAAACCCGCTTTTGAGATCAGCTTACGGGGAAGGGTGTATCCAAATGTTATATTCTTTACCTTCACAAACGATGCATCTACATAATGATTCGAATAATTGGAAGTAGCCGGACTAGTATCCGTTTCACTAATAGTCGTAGAAGATGTTCCCCAGAAGTTACCTCCACCATAATTATTGTTATTATTGGGATAAGGATACGACTGGCTATTATGTCCGGCAGACGTTCCTACCGTACCATCAGCATTCAGGACGGGTGTTCCGGCAGGAATGTAATAATCCATTTTCAGCTTATTACGACCACGGTCTTTATAATCGGTAAATTCTACTATAAATGGGCTGAATACAGTTGATCCCTGTTTTGTATAAATTGAAAACGAGAAATCAAAATCCCTCCAGTATAGATTTGAAGTCAGGTTTCCTGTCCAGTCGGGTTGTACGTGCCCTTGTATAACCATGTCTTTTCCATCTATGGCATAGTTATTATCTTTATCCAGGACTTTAGCCTGTCCTTCATACTGTTTGTATTTAGCGGCTTCAGCAGCTTCGGCGGCAGTCCAGACTCCGGTAACCTTATATCCGTAAAGTACATCTATCGGCTCCCCGATAAACCATCTGTTACCCACATCATCTACTTTACCCCCATACAATTCTTCGATAGAGTTCTTATTTGCGGCGAAGGTAAAGCTGGTTGTCCATCTCCAGTCTTTAGAATCCACATTTACAGTTGTCAGTGCTATTTCGACACCCTTATTGCGTACTTTACCAATATTGTCCCACATGGTTCCACCATATGCTCCCGACTCAAACGGCATCTTTCTCGCCATAATCAGATCTTCCGACAATTTATTATAGTAATCTACTGATCCGTTTATACGTCCGTTAAAGAATCCGAAATCGAGTCCGACATTATATTCTTTTGATTTTTCCCATGTAAGGTTTTTCTTAATAATGCCGTTAGGCCCGTAACCATTTGCCAAAGTTCCTCCAAAATCATACCAATACTTTGTACTTGCTAGGCTTTGTGTATCATACGGCCCTACTACTCCGTTGTTACCTGTATATCCGAAGCTTACCCTTAATTTCAGGTTGCTCAAAAAATCAGCTTTCAGAAAATCTTCTTCCGAAGCACGCCATGCCAATGCAACTGAAGGGAACATTCCCCACCTGTCGTTCTTATTGAATTTGGATGAACCGTCCCAACGGCTCGAAACTGTCGCCAGATATTTACCTTTGTAAGTATAATTGAAACGTAATGCATGAGACAACATAGTTATACGTTGGTAATTACTCATCACCCTTTCGATATCCGAAGCAGACTCAAGATTATGAAAGCCTGCATCGTAAGGCATATCGTTTACTTTAATATAATCCTCATCATATTTACTATCATAGATACTGAATAAATACATACCATTAAAATCATGATCACCCCACATCTTCTGGTAGTTTATCTGATTGTCCCAGGTATAAGTAAATCTTTCCTTATTTGTGACTTCTGCGCTGCTGACACCTTTAGAGTATTGCGCTGCAGTGTTGATTCCATTATATATTCCGTGACGGCTTTTGAAATATGTTGGGGAAAAAGTAGTTTTTAATGTGAGGTCAGAAGTAGGATTATATTGAGCGTAAAAGTTTGCTAGGATATCATAATTTTTGGTATTATCCACTGCATTTTGCATATCGATCAATGGATTGATAATACTGGAGAATTGACCTGTACTTTCAAATATTTCCATACCACCGGGAAGCATCACAAGATCGCCGTTCTTATCATAAGGAATAAAATAAGGATTTGTCCTGAAACTGTTTAACACGGCGTTTTTACTTCCAAAGTCTTTTTCGGTCATAGCTAAATTCGTGGACAATCCGATTGAAAATGTATCATTAACTTTATTATCGACAGAACCTTTGATATTATATCGGTTATAATTATCGCTGACGAAGATTCCTTCCTCGTTCTGGTATCCCAAACCAATGCGGTAGGACATATTATTTGATCCGCCGTTAATACTTATAAAATGGTTTTGTTGTTGGCCGTCCTGAGTGACCAAATCCGACCAATCTGTATAATCTTTTTCTGCGAATTTACGTTTCATAATTTCACTATCAGCATTCCAAAAGTTTTTCAGGTTGCCAGATGTCATTTCATAAATAGGTATGCCGTCTTGGCTCGATTTTAATGTGGTATAACGTGCAAAACGATAGTCGGAAAAGTCGTCTCCATTCATAAAATCAGGCATTCGTGCAACCGACCTTATGCCATAATAACCATCATAAGATACGGAAACCCTTCCTTCACCTACTTTTCCTTGTTTGGTAGTAACCATTACTACTCCGTTTGTAGCTCTGGAGCCATAAATAGCTGTAGATGAGGCGTCTTTTAAAACATCCAGACGCTCGATGTCAGCAGGATTCAGAAAATCGATTCCATCTGTTACTACTCCGTCTACCACATATAAAGGACTGCTTCCTTGTTGAATAGAACTTTTTCCGCGTATCTGTATATCGAATCCTCCACCTGCTCTACTGGATGTCTGGCTGATATCGACTCCGGCAACCTGCCCCTGTAGCGATTCCATAACACTGGTAGTTCCTTTGGCTGTCAATTTATCAGATGAAACACTACCTACCGAACCGGTCAGGTCATTTTTCTTAATGGTCCCGTATCCGATTACTACAACTTCGTCCAGTTCGGACAAGTCCTCATGCATAACAATATCGATTACAGACCCTGTGATGGGTATATCGATAGTTTTCATCCCAATGTACTTGGCTTGTAAGGTTCTGGCACTTTCCGGAACGGATAAGGAATATTTTCCGTCGATATCCGTAGCTGTTCCTGTAGAGGAGCCTACTGCAATAATGGAAACCCCGATGAGGGCTTCTCCTTTTGTATCTCTAACTGTCCCTGTTATGGTTTTTTGTTGTGCATATACATTTTGCCAACAAAATAAACAACACACAATGAGCAGCACAGACAAGAATTTTAAGTTTGTCTTTTGCATGGTAATAATAAATTTGGTTTAATTAATCGTTAGGTTTATATCTGCAATATTAAGTTATATTCTCTATCTTATAGGGGGGATTTTTGACACTTAAGGGTAGTCAAATTGTTTCTTTTGCACAATTGCTGCCAAATTTCTACTTAATGATATCTTTTACTAAACTATTCAGATACAATTCCAGATAAGTATATCCTTCTTCGTCCCTGTCATTCGCTTTTTTACCGGGATAATTTTTTTCGAGCCAGCCGTCGGGGATACCGTCTATATTCGTATCGGGAAGAATTTCGGCAGGGTTGTAATCATATTCCTCCCATCCGCCGACATCATTCTGCGAATCTATCATCCCCGGCTTTGTTCCCGCATTGTCCGATGCACGGACAGGAGTCAAACCTTCTTTTGTCTCTTGTATAATGCGGGTGTCCGTTTTATCCCTTTTATAACTAGCTCCTGCATATTGTAAAACCTTCTCATAAGCAGTAACAGCATCGTCTGTTTTTACAAACGGTACATCGAATGGTTTATCTGATAATAAATCTTTTTTGTCTTTTGTTTTGGGGTGTGGCTGGAATCCTAAAAGGTTATCTTTTGTTGTTTTTTTATCATTGTGGAAGTAATTACCTGCCAGATAAAATTTACCCCATACGCCTGCTTGTTGCTTATTGTCTCCCAAATCGGCATTGGGCGCAAAAATACGGTTGGGATTCAACGATGTTTTGGAAGGTTTATAATAATTGTTTACAAAATTATATTTTCCGCCTTCTCCTGCATAACCGCTGTTTGAGCCCCAGTTAAATATCACATTATTACGGAAATCGACTAATTCCAGTTCGGGTTGGGCTGAATAACGGCTTCCGCACATGCGCGGATTACGGCTGTCGTGATGAGCCAATAAATTATGATGAAAGGTAGCCTTCTTTCCTCCCCAGATTCCTGCAAATCCGTGATTCCCTTTTTTATGCACCGATGCCCTCAGGCTTTCGGATAGGATAGACCATTGTAAAGTAAAATTCTCATTATCGTAAAACGAAGCGCATTCGTCGGTACTCCAACTCATAGAGCAATGGTCTATTATGATGTCTTTATGCCTTATACCTTTGAAAGAGTCGTCTTCCACACCGTTGAGGTCACCCATCCGGAACCGCATAAAACGCACGATAACATTATCCCCGTCTATTTTTACCGGATAACCGGCTATGCAGATACCGTCGCCCGGAGCCGATTGTCCGGCAATAGTGGTATTAGAAGGAATATTAAGCGTTGAATTAAGGTGGATAATTCCCGCTACTTTGAATAAAATGATTTTTGCAGTATCATTCCTGTCCAGGCACCAACGTAGCGTGCCTTCGCGGGTTTTCTTGTCTCCTGTCTTTGTATCTTCGAGGGAATTGACATAATAAACCGTTCCCCCACGTCCGCCTGATACGTATTTTCCACCTCCTTCCGCTCCCGGAAAAGCGGGTGTTTGCGCAGAAATTCCCGAACAGTAGATGATGAATAAAAACAATATATTCTGTATTTTTTTCATGATAAGTATATTTTATTTACTTACAAAAGTATATGAATTGCCTGCCTGAGTGTCTATCTCATATACAGGAATATTCTTTTTTGAATAGTCCGGCTGTAACGTAGCTAATGAAGATATAAGGGGCGTTTTTACCTGCTGAACTTCATAAAAAGGATTGGTATTGTTCCCGGCAATTTTTAAAGGATTTCCGTTTACGGATAAAACCGATTCGGAACGCAGTCGTAGTTGTCCTCCGATATTCGATTTAATTGTCAGGGATTTTACTTTCCCGTTTTCCCATTTCATGTTTTCTATTTCAAATCCTCCTCTGCAACGGATACCGTTAACCTGACCTGATTTCCATTCGTCGGGAATAGCAGGAAGCAAGTGTATCGCTCCTGCATGGCTCTGAATGAGCATTTCGGCAATACCCGCCGTACATCCGAAATTACCGTCAATCTGGAAAGGTGGATGTGCATCGAATAGGTTAGGGTAGGTGCCCCCGTTCTGTCCCGATTCCTCAGTCGTGGGTTTTATTTGTTCCTTAATTAGTTTATAAGCGTGATTACCGTCTAATAGTCGCGCCCACAGGCAGACTTTCCATCCCATTGCCCAACCTGTAGAAGGGTCGCCACGCTGTATCAACGTATTTTTAGATGCTTCGAACAATTCGGGCGTTTCGAAAGCATTTATCTGATATCCGGGATAAAGTCCCCACAAGTGAGAAATATGCCTGTGATGGTCTTTCGGATTATCCCAGTCTTCCATCCATTCCTGCAATTGGTTATATTGCCCTATCTGCATAGGAGGAAGTTGCGGTATCAGTTCTTCAAGTTTATTTACCAAGTCTTTTTCTATTCCTAAAATCCGTGCAGATTTGACTGTATTGGTGAATAAATCGAATACGAGTTGATTGTCCATTGTACATCCGGCATAGAGTGCTGCTCCCGCCTTTTTGTTGAATGCGGGGATGTTTTCCGGCGAATTGGAAGGACTAACCACCAGCCAACCGTTTTCAGGTTCTTTTATCAGGAAATCGATGAAAAATAAACTGGCTTCTTTCATCATCGGGAAAACTGAGGCTAGATAATTCTTATCTCCCGAATACAGGTATCTATCCCAAAGATGCTGGCAAAACCAAGCATTGGATGTCGGCCATATTCCGTAGCGGGGACCGTCTACGGCCCCGGTCGAACGCCAGATATCGGTATTGTGATGTAACGCCCATCCCCTGACGCCGTACATTCCGGCAGTTTGTTTTCCTGTTTGAGAAATCTCTCTGACTAACTGCAGGAAAGGTTCGTGCATTTCCGTCAGATTAGTAACTTCCGCAGGCCAGTAATTCATTTCTGTATTGATATTCACAGTGTATTTTCCATCCCAGGGAGCGTGAAGTTTATAGTTCCAGATTCCCTGTAAATTGGCCGCCTGCCCTCCGGGTTGTGAACAGCTTATCAGCAGATACCGCCCGAACTGAAAATACAATGCTGCCAGTTGCGGGTCGAAAACAGAAGCGAATTCCCGTACCCGTACATCGGTCGGCTTATTCACTTGTCCGTTCTCTCCTAAATCCAGTTTTACCCGGTCGAAAAAAATTCTGTAATAAGCAGTATGGGCGGAAAGATATTGCGGATATGTTTTTTTGCCTGCGTGTGATATGTATTTTTCGGCTTCTTTCAATGCGTCCCCCGATATATCTTTGTAGTTTTTAAAGTTTGTTCCTATGGATATGTAAATGTATACGCTATTTGCATTCTGTACACTCAGAATGCTGTCGGATAAAAAGTTTTGTGTCCCACCTTCATTAATAACTTTCACTAAAGTGACCGATTTTACTTTTCCCTCAATTCCCTCGTGAGTTGAAGAAAGAGCATCCATTCTCAACATTCCTTCATGCGTAGAACGGGTATTTTGTTTGTTAGGAGTAGTTATTTTAGCATTAAAATCTATCTTATTTTTACCCGAAGAAGTCAGCCTTATTATAACCAATTGGTCGGTGAAAGAAGTAAAAACTTCTCTTTTATATTGAATGCCGTCTACATCGTAAGAAGTTGTAGCTACTGCCCGTTCAATATCTAAGTCCCGGTAGAAATTTGTATAACTTTCATGCCCTCTAAATTCCAGATTCAGACTGCCGATTGTTTGATACGGCATTCCATTAGCCTTTTGAGCGGAAATTGTCCTGCCTGCAATCTTTTGTGCTTCCAGATTTTTACCTTCGAATATTAATTCCCTGATTATGTCGAGCGAATCTTTTGCCAAAGGATTGGTATTGTTATACGGACTGCCTCCCCAGAAAGTTTCTTCGTTTAACTGAATTTCCTCTTTCGAAGGATTTCCGTAAACCATTGCTCCCAGGCGTCCGTTGCCCAAGGGCAAAGCTTCTACCCATACAAAAGCGGGCTTATCGTACCAAAGCTTCATGCCCGTATTTCCTTCCTTAGCCGATAATCCGTCAAAAGCAGTAAGAAGTATAAGCAGAATAATTATATTTTTCATAAGGTATTTTAGAAATGATAATTTAAGAATTATGAATGATAAATTTTTAAATTATCTTATTAACTAATTGGCTCATTAGTCTTACTTATTCAGTAAAATACTGACCATAATAAACGGTGAAACCGCTTTCGGGTCGTTGTCGCGGATAGGTTCGCTGATATAATATTCGAAACTTCCGTCCCGGTAAACTTTTTCTCCGCCCAGCCCGGCAACTGCACAGCAATCGGTCACGGAGATAGTACCATCTTCATTTTCCTTAATAAATCTTTTGACAAACTGATTGTAGGCCTCTTGTCCTTTTTTCAGATACGACTTATCGAGATAGCCTTTTTGCGCGCCTTTTACCCAAGTGTAAATGAACATTGCCGAACCTGTAGACTCCTGATAATTCCCCTCGCGGTTTATCTGGTCGGTTACCTGATACCACATACCTGTTTGCGGGTCTCTGAAATTTTCTATAGATTTCGAAAGATTTTGCAATATCGATAGTATTTCACTACGTTTTGGATGATTCTGGGGAAGAAAATCTAGAGCGTCTACCATTGCCATCATGTACCAGCCGATACTTCTCGACCAGAAGTGTGGCGAAAGTCCTGTTTCGGGGTCCGACCATTTCTGCTGACGGCTCTCGTCCCAACCGTGGTAATACAAGCCTGTTTTTTCGTCCAACATATACTTGTGGCAGTCTATAATCTGTAAAGCTACATCGTCATATAACGAAGGTTCATCAAATTTTTTTGCGTATTGTGCTAAGAAAGGAGAAGCCATATAAATTCCGTCGAGCCATACCTGATGCGGATATACTTTTTTGTGCCAGAAACTGCCGTCTTTTGTTCGAGGATGAGTCTTCATCTGGTCGCGCATCAGTCCGATAGCTTTTTTGAAACGTTCTTCTTTGCTTTTTTCGTATACCGGAAAAAGAAATTTTCCAGAATTTACCCTATCGATATTGTATTCGTGAGGTTTGTAAGTTTTTATTTGTCCGTCGGATTCTACCATCATATCGGCAAATTCATACGCATAATCGTAGTATTTTCCGATTCCTGTTTTTTGCCATACCTGCAATATAGCTTGTAGTTCGAGCCCGTGGCAATAGTTCCACTTCGGAGCTTTCGAAAAATCGAGCATCCACGGTTCAGGGTTTCTTTTTATTTCGGAGTCCGCCATACGGATGTAATATTTCTGTTGGGCTTCCACCATTGCGACAGAAGCCAACAGAAACAGCAATATAATAGAATACCTAAATTTCATATTATTTTTGTGTTACAATATTACCCGTTTTTATATTTGCAGGTAACT
>DQAM01000131.1 GCA_003523545.1 Dysgonomonas sp. | reverse complement strand
TTTCTGTATTGATTTCTTCATCTGTAACAACTGTATTATTATCCATAAAAGGATACTCTTCTACTTTGCTATACTTTACTGCCGGAGAAACAATAGCAGATTTTGTATTTAGAATAAGGCTGTCTTTTTCCTCAAAGGATAAAGAATCTTTCTCTACAACCGCACGAACAGGTTGTTCGATAATCTCTGTTTCTGGTTGTGAATTAGCTCTTTTGCGGCAGCTTTCCATTGAAAAAAGTAGTCCGGCAAGGCATATAAAGGGTACTATCCGTCTCATACTGGTTGGATTTAATGTTCAACAAAAAATATATGGTTAACACTCGATGGTGCTGTGAGAAGAAAGATTATTTAAATCTTGATATCGTTTCCATGACAGTAAATGATAATTTGTGGTTAATTTCTTATTTTTTTAGACTGATTGTAAGTGGAATGGTTTAATGAAAAGAAAAATAAATTAATTTAGGATAATTTTTATATTAAATGTCTGCTGATAATCAATGCGGTATATTTATATCTTTTTTTCAATTTAAATGAAGATTTGTAATTAATAACATATACCTCCGGTTTGAATTTGTATATTTGTGTCTAAACATAAAACTATACTGTTATGAGAATAATCCCTGAATCGGAACTTATCATCAATGATGATGGCAGCGTATTTCATTTACATATCAGACCGGAACAACTTTCCGACAAAATAATTATGATGGGCGATCCCGGCCGGGTTACGCTTACAGCTTCTTATTTTGATACTATCGAATTTGATGTTCAGAGCCGTGAATTCCATACGATCACCGGAACCTATAAGGGAAAACGGGTAACGGCGCTTTCGCACGGTATCGGCCCGGATAATATGGACATCGTGATTACGGAACTGGATGCTTTGGCTAATGTGGACTTCAAAACCCGTGAAGTAAAACAGGAATTTAAGCAATTAACAATGGTACGTGTGGGAACATCGGGCGGTATGCAGCCTCATTGTCCGATAGGTTCGTATGTAGTTGCGGAAAAATCGATGGGCTTTGACGGTGTTTTGAATTACTATGAAGGTCGTAATTCTGTATCGGAACTCGATTTTGAAGAAGCTTTCAAGGAATATGTAGGATGGAATCCTTTGCATTGCTCTCCTTATATCGTCAAAGCTGATGAAGAGCTTGTAGAACGCATCGGGTATGATATGATAAAAGGCGTAACTATATCTGCTATCGGATTTTACGGACCACAGGGACGTTACGTACGTATGGCATTGGCCGATCCAGGCCTGAACAGTAAAATTGAATCGTTCCGGTTTGGAAAGGATGTAATTACAAATTATGAGATGGAGAGCGCTCCATTAGCAGGATTCAGCCGTTTGATGGGACATAAGGCAATGACTGTTTGCACTATTATTGCTAATCGACTGGCGGGGGAATCCAACTCCAATTATAAAGGATCGATAGAAGACCTGATTGTAAAAGTGCTGGATCGTATTTAAATGAATAAGACAAGATTGGGCAGATACATAGGAAGAATGATTATAATTATTGCGGTTATTGTTTTTGCCGTTTTTGTCGTTTTGGTGTATGCCAATTGGAAGATACCACACGACACGCGGGACTTTGTGTATGAAAATGCCGGAGATGTGCCTCCCTTGAAAGCAGCACTGGTGCTTGGTACGGCAAAAAATCTTAGAAGCGGTAATCCGAATCTGTATTTTACGTATAGGATGAATGCTGCGAAAGAATTGTACGATGCAGGAAAAGCCGGGGTATTTGTTTTGAGTGGAGACAACAGCCGTAGTTCTTATAACGAGCCTCAGGATATGCATGATGCTCTTGTTGCACTGGGTATACCCGACAGCATTATTCATCTCGATTATGCAGGGTTTCGTACGCTGGATTCGGTTGTAAGGATGAAAGAAATATTCGGACAGGATGAGTTTATTGTTGTATCTCAGAAGTTTCATAACGAAAGGGCTGTCTTTTTGGCCCAAAATTATGGGCTTAGAGTGTACGGATATAATGCAGAAGATGTTCCTGTCATGCGTTCATCGATAAAAACAAAAATCCGGGAAAAATTTGCCCGGGTAAAAGTGTTTGTGGATATTATTTTCAACAAACAGCCTAAATTCCTGGGAGAACAGATTGAAATATAGAACCTGTCATGTATTTTTAATTTTTTATCTCCTATTTGTCATCCTGATTGGAACATAGGATCTTTACTTAAGAAAAACAGATGCTTCACTTTATTCAGCAGGACAAAAACAATGAAAATAGGCAAAAAGAGTGACTTTCCTAAAATTCAAAATAACTTTATAATAAATATAAGATTCTTATGCGTGCTATATTTTTATTTGCGTTTGTGGTTTTAGCTGCTTATTCGTGCATGGATAATGCGGAAAAACCGAGAGTAGAATACAGTGAAGACGCGATTAAGCCGATCACTATGGATGAGGTCATGTCCGATACTACCAAAACGATAGTTGCAACTCTTCCGGTATATTTCGATAGTACGACTGTATTATTACAGCCCAGCGGATTGATTAATATAAAGGAGATAAAAGACATGTCTGTTTTAGGAAGACTGTCTTATCCTATCGAAAGCAAATCGTACCGGGAAAAGACAAAAGACTCGGATTTTCATCTGGGAGCAATATATGCCGACCAACTTTCGGGACAAATAAGCAATATTTATTTCGATGATTTAACTAATAATGTTCAGCGTCTGCTTACAGAAGATTATATTTCTATATCGCAGGTCGTTTATTTGCGGGAAATTGCAAAGAAAACCGGACGCGATTACCTGATTTATTTTGTATACGACCGGGATACTAACCGGGATGGGAAATTAAATTCAGGTGATATACTGACACTCTACATGAGCAATCTGGATGGAAGCGGTTTCGTAAAAATATCGAAAGATAACCATCAATTGGCTGACTATAAATTAGTGGTTATTGCCAACAGATATTATTTTACGACTATAGAAGACGTAAACCGGGACGGTTATTTTAATAAGGGCGATAAATACAATTATTACTATATAGACTTTTCACAAGAGTCTTACGAAATAGTCGAATATAATCCTGTCAACCGTTAATCCACCGATTCTGTTATTCGTCTTCTGTGCGGCATCCTTTGAACCTGAATTGCTCCGTAGCTTTTTCTTTATCGACGACAAAGTATACAACTTCGGCTCGGGTGCATAGTTCATCCTGAGAATTGTAAATTTCGGCATGGACAAATACAGCATTTCTTTTTTGTTCTTTTATTCTGGCTTTGATCGTTAATTGCGGTTCATCAGTCGAGATGCTTTTCAGGTATTTTACTTCGAGGCGGGAAGTTACCCCTGCAGTTTGCAATTTCCGGAAAATAACCCAGCTGGATATTTCATCGAGGAGAGTGCTTTGTATCCCTCCGTGAAGGACTTTCAGCCAGCCTTGCCTGTGTATATCTGGTTTCCAGAAAGAAACAACTTCATCGCCGTCTTCAGATCGGAAGAGC
>DQAM01000137.1 GCA_003523545.1 Dysgonomonas sp. | reverse complement strand
ATTTTTTTTCTCATAATTCGAAAGCTCCATCAAAGGCGTGTTGCCTATCAGGTCGGTAAGTTTTTTTGCAATCTTTGCCATATCTTATAATATTAAGTTATTTTTATACAAATGTATTTAAGTCCAATGTTTTAAAAAATACCTTATTTATGGTATTTTTACTGAATAATTAATAAGCTGTTTAAAAAGCTGTATTTTTAGAAAAGTTAATAACTTTGCTTCAACAAAAAGAAAGAATTTACGTTTCAAAACTAAACGGTAATACTAAGTCCAGACATGGAAATATCACAATTATACGAAATATTCAAGCAATATCCTTCGATTGTTACAGACACCCGTAATATCATTCCCGATTCGATATTTTTCGCACTGAAAGGGACTAACTTCAACGGTAATGAATATGCGCGTCAGGCTATCGACAAAGGATGCAGATACGCTGTAGTCGATGAAAAAGACTATGCTGATGAATCCAGCAATATCCTGTTAGTCGACAATTCCCTGAAAGCACTTCAGGATTTGGCCCATTACCACCGTTCTATGTTCAAAATCCCGGTAATAGGAATTACAGGCACAAATGGTAAAACTACTTCTAAAGAATTAATAACAGCCGTTTTATCCGAAGAGTTCAATGTATTGTCTACTATTGGCAATTTCAACAATCATATAGGCGTTCCGCTTACCTTATTGAGGATGAGTAAGCAGCATGAAATAGCTGTAATTGAAATGGGAGCCAGCCATGTCGGCGAAATCAGGGAATTAGCAGAAATAGCCGACCCGAATTACGGACTGATTACCAACGTAGGACATGCTCATATAGAAGGTTTCGGTTCTTTCGAAAATGTGATTAAGGCAAAAGGCGAGCTTTATGATTATATACGAGGCCGTAAAGACGGGAAGATCTTTGTTGATAACGATAATACGTATTTGAAAAATATGCTTACCAGCGATTTGGACCCCATCTATTACGGGGGCGGTTCTAATCTTTTCGTGACAGGATGCGTCGTTTCCTTGGATCCTTTCCTGACTTTCAAATGGAAATTTTCAAGAAATTATCATACCGTAGCTACTCATCTGATAGGAGAATATAACCTTACCAATACATTGGCCGCTGTAACTATAGGAAAATATTTTGGCGTAAGGACTGCTAAAATTAATAAGGCAATAAGCGAGTATATGCCTACGAACTACCGTTCGCAGCTTCAAAAGACAGAAAGAAATACGTTGATAATAGATGCTTACAATGCTAATCCTACCAGTATGCAGGCGGCGTTGGGTAATTTTGCTAAGCTGGATGTGCCTAACAAAGCATTGATTCTGGGTGATATGCGTGAACTCGGGAATGAGAGTGAAACGGAACATCAGAAGATAGCTGATATGGTGTCGGCAGATAATTTTAAAGAAGCCTATTTTATTGGAGAGAATTTCAGCCATACACGCACTGATTTTCCAAAGTTTGCCAAGCTTGACGATTTTGCTGAATATTTAAAGAAGCATCCTTTATCGGATAAATATATTTTAATAAAGGGATCGAGAGGTTTACAATTAGAGAAGTGTGTAGATTTTTTATAGAATGCTTTCTATAACTCATAAACCGATTATTATAGTTGGAGCCGGGCCGAGTGGTACCACATGCGGATATCTTTTGGCTAAGGCGGGCTATGACTGTACTATAATAGATAAAGTGCGTTTTCCCCGCGAGAAAACATGCGGGGGTGGGTTGACGCCCAAAGCTCATAAGCTGGTAAAGGATATTTTCGGGGATATAAAGTATGATTATCTACCGGTTAAAAGATTAGAGTTCCATACTGCAAAAGGTGTATTCGCTGCCTTTGAACTCGATAATGAAATAAGGAATGTTGCCCGGGAAGATTTTGATAAAGTATTACTTGATAAATATGTAGAAGCAGGAGGTAAAGTCATTACAGCCCGTATAAGAAAAATCAGGGAGAAAGATGATAAGGTACTGCTGACAATGGAAGACAAGCAGATTCTGTCCTGTGATACTCTGATTGGGGCAGATGGGGCGAACAGTTTCGTAAGAAAGTATCTTAGGCTCGTTTATCCGAAGACCCTGCTTATGATGGAGAAGAAAAACGACGATAAGTCTGTGCGGGATATTGTGATTTATTTCGATAAAAAATACGATTGCGGGTATACTTATGTTTTCCCCAATATGAAACAGACCATTGTCGGTTACGGTCATCTGAAAGCTACTATCAATGAATTCGGGGAAGAGATAGGGCGTTTCGGATTAAATCCCGAAGGCAAAGTCAAAGGGGCTTATATTCCTGCATTCGAAAAGTTCAGGTATCCGTTCAAAAAAAATATTATTCTTATAGGAGATGCCGGGGGATATGTTGATTCAGTAACGGGCGAAGGGTTGTATTACGCTATAAAAACAGGACAGAATGCGGCGGTTTCCATCATAGAAGGGCGTGATTTTAAAGAAGTAAATAAAGATATGATCAGGCGGGTGAAAAAACTCAACCGCGTTGCCCGTATATTTTATAATCGTTTGTTCCAGGATTCTTTTTATAAAATCTGTACTGTAAAGTCTTTACATCCCTGGCTGACTAAGATTGCAAATTATTATATTGCAAAGTAAATACTAACACCAATAAATTATCAAAGAAGTTACTCTTCAATTTCCAACTTATTCTGTTTATAATATTCCGAAGGGGTAATTCCCTCTTTCAGCTTGAAAGCTTTGTTGAAAGAAGACTGATTTTTAAATCCTGACGAAAGATAAATGTGTTTTAATGTATATTTCCGGGCATCGTTTCTCATCAGTTCTTTTACCTTCTCTACCCGGTAGTCGTTTACGAAATTATTGAAATTCATCTCCTTGTTTAAACGAATCGCTTTTGCCAGGTACACAATATTAGTATTTAATTCGTGAGCCATCTGTGCAATTTTGAAATCAGGATCCAGATAGGGTTGTTTACTTTTAAAATATTGTTCGATCTGTGCATAAATCTGCCTGTATTTCAGTTCTTCTTCATAAGAAATATCCAGTAATTCTTCTTCTTTGATGGAGTATGAATTTTCGATCGAATCCAGAATCTGTCCGGTACGCAATTTCTGGAATTTGTGTAGATAGAATAAACACAGATAAATAGTTAATAATGAAGACGTAGCATTAATCAGGTCGCCAAAGAAAAGCCACTTATAAAATAAATGCACATACATATCCGGATATAATATATTTCTGAGGATGGAGGATAGTACAAAAGCAAGGAGCATCAAGGCAGCACAGAGAAAAGACCATCGTATAGCTTTTGCATGGGAATAAACCGTATATATGAACACAGGTATCGGGAAATACCAGAAAATAGGGGTAGCTATTCCTTTAGATAGATAAAAGACCGTAAGGGGAAATAAAACTACAATAAGAAAAATAAAATAAAAGCTGATAAGCTTCTTTGTATAACTAATAGGCACAATATATACGATAGCTATAGAGAACAACAACAGGAAAACCAATATAACCAGGAAATAACTAACAGGATAAGTTCCGTAATAACCTATTCCCCCAGTTACCACAGATACAGTTATTAACGACAATATGCTCAATAAAAAACGCCTGAACGTGGCTTCGTAAACCGTAATATTGCTTTTCTCCATTCTATTCCCTCCTTTAAACCCATTCTCAGACCGTAAATGTACTTATTTTTAGATAAATGATGAAATAATAAGATTGAATATTAAAATCTCATTATTATTTTTATTCAGTTTATTTACAATTGTTTAAATTAATAAAATTTTAAATTTCATTGACTTTTAGGCCTTCTTTAAGTCTCCCATCACCCATCACTATAAAAAACGCCCTACATAAAATTTACCTTTGTCCTATCCAAAAACATAATGTTCGCGGGGGAAAAATGCAGAAGAGAAGAATGCAAATTATATTCTTTATTCTCTGCACAGATTTAAATTATAAGAGGAAAAATATTAAAAAAATGAAAGAGAAAAAGGTTAGGAAAATTAGAGAATTATGGAGAAATGCCAAAGTAGGGTGTATTGTAGTATTTTGTTTGAGTGCGGTGGGTGTAAATGCACAGGTAACTATTGGTTCAGGTACTCCTGCGGAGAGCGGTGCTTTGCTAGACCTGAAGCAGTCCGATGCCGGAAGTAATAATGAAACATCAAAAAAAGGAATGATTTATCCGCGGGTAGCTCTGGATGATAATTATAAGGACGATCTGTATCCCATGTTTGACGTTGCCAGTGCTGAATACATAGACAAAAAGGATGAATTGAAAAAGAGTCATACCGGACTAGTAGTTTACAATGTTACTCAAGGTACAATTTTTTCGCCCGGCTTGTACTGCTGGAACGGGGAAACCTGGAGAAAGATGGACGACAGCCCGGCTATAAAACCCGGTATAGGCGAAAATCAACTGCTTTGTGCAAATGCAACCTTGTCGCCCGCTACTTATACTGCCGGGGTAGAGTTAAAAGATTACTATTTGAAAGTTCCTTATCTTGGCGGAACCGGAGGGAATTATGAAGGTGCGCCCCCTGTAGCCGGAACAAACGGCCTGTCTATCGAGCGTATAGGAGGTAAATTAGCTTTTGGTTCGGGAGAAGTCGTATACCGCGTAACCGGCACACCTACTCATTCTTCACCTACAACTACCACATTCCCTATTGAATTTTTAGGCGAAACCGGAGATGTAACAGTAGGTGATGTTAGTTCTGTGAATCTGAAAAACTTAATGAGTAATGTAGAGGTTAAGACAAATTTCACCACAAATTCAAGTGGGAGTGCAGCTACAGAACTTCCATTTGGGGATATAATTATCGAAGAAACCGGTAGCTATGCTTTCTCTTTGAGACTTTATGGAAAAATCCCTTATTCGGGTAATAATCCGATGCGTCTGGCATATTATATTTTTCTTCAGAAAAATGATAAAAATACACTCATGGATGCAGCGGAACTGGATCTAATAGTTACGACTGATACTGATTACAGCTATAGTGTTACCCTTGGAGGACTTTTCGAAGCAGGAGATAAAGTTATAATCAGTATGCATAGATCTAATTATGTGCCCACTAACTGGACGGCTCCTGCATGGACATTAAAAATGGGTTCATCGCCCACCTCCCCTGTCCGTACCAGCCTTATTTATTGGAAGCTGTAATATTATGAGTGAAATAAAAAAGAACAGAAAAGGATTAGAGTTTATTTTTTTGAGCAACAAATATTTTTAATTATAAAACAACAGTTTAGAATTTCTTGATTACTAATTTCATAGAATTAATTTCCCCTTTTCTATTAAATCTTTATCTAGTACTTTTTTACATTGGAAGAGTTGGTTTAGCAATCGCTAAACCAACTCTTCTTTTATGTTTTAACAATTTTAAATAAAATCCCGACCGTTTATTTATATATATTTGAATGAAATCTCTATTCAAAAAAATTCATGAAAAAAATATCTATTCTCCTTGTTCTTGCCGTAAGTTTGTTATTGCCTGCAAATGTGTTTGCATGGAGTATGACAGGACACCGTATAATAGCCGAAATCGCTCAACGAAATATCAAATCTAAAACGAATGAAGAAGTAACCCGGCTTCTGAATGGTCTTCCGATGGCTTATTGGTCCAACTGGCCCGATTTCATTAAATCAGACAAAACAGGACAATGGGATCATACACACGTCTGGCATTTTGTAAATGCTCCGGGTAACCTTTCCGAAAATGATTTTATTGAATACATCAGAAATGTTAAGCAGGAAAACCTTTATAGCGAAATACCTAAGTTGGTAAGTACTTTGGGTAATAAACAACTGCCTGACGAAGAAAGACGAATAGCTTTAATTTTTCTCATTCATCTGATAGGTGATGCTCATCAACCGATGCATGTAGGGCGTGAAGAAGATTTAGGAGGTAATAAAATTTCGCTTTTCTGGTTCAACAGCCCCACCAATCTGCATGCTGTGTGGGACGGAAAATTGGTAGATTACGAAAAATACAGCTATACGGAATATACCAATATATTGAATATTATGCCGGATGAAGAGAGAAAGGCTCTTCGTCAGGGTTCTCTTGAAGGATGGCTATATGAATCACATCAATTAGCGAATGAACTGTACGACGGAGTCAAAGAAGGTGACAACCTTATGTTCGAATACAGTTACGAATATAAATATACAACCGAACTGCAACTTCTAAAAGCAGGCCTACGACTTGCGGCCGTATTGGATATGATATTAGGCTGAGAAGATATTCTCAATCCAACTTTACTATCTTATCGAAACGACTGTCCATACATACACTTATATCGGTAGTGACGAATTTTCCGTTGTAAAAAAGACTGAATATAGTTGCAGGAGTAGGCGCTGATTGTGCTTCTTCTGCTGAAGTAAGTTTGATAACTTTCAATGGAAGATTGCGTTTTTGTGCAGTTTCTTTCAATGACACATTGATATGATAATCAGTATAAGGGCATCGGTCTGAATAATAAACGACCAATCCTTTTTTATCAGGACATTCGCCTGTTAAAACAGATTCTTTAAACGTTGGGTTTTCAGCATCCGGATTTATTTTCTTTACCAATAGTTCAAAACCATACGGCAAACTTTGGACTATTTCGAATTCTTGCCTGAGAAGCCATTTACCGTCAGCCATGAAGTGCATTTTTTTGCTTCCTACAATAGCTATAATACCGTCTTTACCTTGTTCTTTTGCATCATCTAAGGCTGA
>DQAM01000134.1:7748-8717 GCA_003523545.1 Dysgonomonas sp. | reverse complement strand
TTGAGATTTGAATATGAAGATGAAAACGGAAATATTTCCCAATACAGGGATCTGACAACTACGGAAGTAGGTGTATCCCTACGTCTTGCCCTGAAAGAAAAATTTTTCCAACAAAGACGTAAAAGAAGAGGACTGCCTTCCGACGGATTTATTTTTACACTGAATCATGCCATCGGTCTAAAAGGTGTACTGGGTGGAGAATATAACTATAATAAAACCACGTTGGAAATCGAAAAAGAATTCTGGCTGGCACCTTACGGAAGGCTTGGTTTTACCGTAAGAGGAGAAAAACTATGGGGTACAGCACCCTTCCCGCTTCTTCTTTCGCCCAATGCCAATAGTTCGATCACGATACAGAGAGGATCATTCTATATGCTTCGGGCTCTCGAATTTATCAATGATGAACAGGTATCCTGGGATTTAAGTTATCAGATGGGAGGATGGTTGTTTAACCGTATTCCTATCATCAAATGGCTCAAATTAAAAGAAGTTGTTGGATTCAGAGGCTTCTGGGGACGTTTGAGTAAAAAAAACGACCCTGATTACAATCATTCACTGCTGCTGTTTCCCGACGATGTTTACCGGATGAAAAACGAGCCGTATATGGAATACAGCATCGGCGTTCAGAACATACTTCAATTCTTCCGCCTCGATTATGTACGACGGATAAATTATCTGGATCATAACAATATTGAAAAAGGAGGATTCAGGATAAGTTTTGAAATGAGTTTTTGATTAAATCAATCAAACATTATCTGTTTCTCAAAACATAATTCTAATATATATTAAGAACCTTAAACTTTTCTGCTTTTTCAGGGCTTTTTTGTATTTTTGCTGAGCTTGTTGTAAGTATCACATGAATCTTTCCACCATTCAACAGTAAAATATTGACAACGAATATAGATATATCCAATATCGAATTTAAGAATGCTCTTAATTTGATTACCCGCACCCGCCAATCGGTATTCT
>DQAM01000134.1:0-7547 GCA_003523545.1 Dysgonomonas sp. | reverse complement strand
ATTTGTGTGAAACTACCAAAAAGAAGCACGTGGTACTGGCACCTACAGGAATAGCAGCCATCAATGCAAACGGCTCTACCATCCATTCTTTTTTTAAGCTTCCATTCAGGCCGATGCTGCCGGACGATCCGGATCTGAGCCTCGTAAATGGACGAATATTCGATTTCTTCAAATACAAAAAGGACCACCGTAAACTGATCCAGCAAGTCGAGTTGATTATTATAGACGAAATATCTATGGTGCGTGCCGATATGGTAGATACCATCGACCGTATCCTTCGTGTATATTCCAATAACATGAGATTACCCTTCGGAGGCAAACAGCTTGTCTTTGTCGGAGACGTTTTCCAGCTGGAACCGGTTGTCACCAGTGATTCTAAAGATATCCTCAACCGCTTTTATCCCAATCCGTTCTTTTTTTCCGCAAAAGTATTCTCAGAAGCGAAGCTGGTACCCATTGAATTTAACAAAATATACAGACAGACAGACCGGAAATTTATTTCCATTCTCGATAAGATAAGAAACGGAAACGTCGGGGCTGTCGACCTGCAGACACTTAATACCCGCTACAATCCATCTTTCAATCCAAACGATGACGAAATGTATATCACACTGGCTACCAGAAGGGATAACGTCGATTACATCAACGAAAAGAAAATGGCAGAACTGCCGACTCCCGAATTTGTAAGCCGGGGAATCATCGAGGGGGACTTTCCCGAATCCAGTCTTCCCACATCTAAAGAACTTATACTTAAAGAACATGCACAGGTGATGTTTATCCGCAACGATGTACAATGGCCGCGCCGCTGGGTAAACGGCACATTAGGCATAATCTCCCATATAGACGATATGGGCAATGTATATGTAATGATGGAAGACGGAAAAGAAGTTATGGTAGACCTCGAGACATGGCGCAATTATAGGTACAAATACAACGAATCGGAAAAAAAAATCGAAGAAGAAATAATAGGTACTTATACCCAGCTGCCGTTGAAAGCGGCATGGGCCGTCACCATACACAAAAGCCAGGGACTGACTTTCAGCCGGGTAATCGTTGACTTTGGCGGAGGAGTATTTGCAGGCGGTCAGGCTTATGTAGCTCTTAGCCGTTGTACTTCACTCGAAGGTATGGTTCTACGTAAACCTATTAACAAATCGGATGTTTTTATACGTCCCGAGATTCTGGAGTTCAGTAAATATTTCAATAATCAGAAACTTATCGACAAAGCGTTAAAAGAATCGGATGCAGACCTTTTGTATGCCGAAACCGTCCGTAAGTTCGACCAGGGCTGCTTTGAAGAAAGCATAGACCTATTTTTTAAAGCAATACATGCACGTTATGATATAGAAAAACCGGTATCGAAACGTTTCATACGCAAGAAACTGAATATAATCAACGAATTGCAGGAGCAGAACAAGCTTTTGATCAGAAAACTGCTCGAACAAAGAACAGCTCTGCGTAAATATGCGGAAGAATATTATCTGCTCGGAAACGAATGCATTGTTTCATATAAAGATACCCGTGCTGCTTTGGCTAATTTCGATAAAGCCCTGGAACTGGATCCGACCTATGTAGATGTATGGGTAAGAAAAGGTGTTACCCTGTATGACATGGGCGATTTTTACGAAGCCGATATCTGCTTCAATAAGGCGGTATCACTCAGCCCGCTTCTCTTCAAAGCCCTATACAACAGAGGAAAAAACCGCATAGCTTTAGAAGAATATGAGCTTGCAGTCACCGATTTGTTAAAAGCAACAGACATCAAACCGGATCATGCCGCAAGCCATGAATACCTGTCCCAGGCATATATGCAGATAGGTAATGAAGAAATGGCGCAGAAGCACCTTATGATCGCCCGCGAAATAAGAGGTATAGATGCTAATGAAGAATAAAACCTTAAAACACAGAATATGGATTTGCGTTTTCAATACGATTGTCATAACGTAGACTGGAAAAGAGTTAAGAATCTATTAGCCGAAGTGGGAATGTCTGCTGTGGAAACAGAAAAGCATCAACTCTCTTTCGAAAACAGTTACGCTGTAATATTTGTATATGATGAAGATAAGTTAATAGGTATCGGACGTTCCATATCGGACGGCATCAGGCAATCCGCACTTTACGATATTGCAATAGATCCTGCTTATCAAGGCATTGGTTTAGGTAGAAAGATCGTACTGGAGTTAATGGAAAAAACACCTTCTTGTAATTTTATTTTATATGCCTCTCCCGGCAAGGAAGGCTTCTATAAGAAACTGAAATACAAAAAGATGAAGACCGGAATGATTCTTTTTACAGATTCTTCCCGAATGGAAAATTCAGAATTTATCGAAGACTAATTTCCAAAATAACTTTATTTCTATATATCTTTGTATAAGATATTTGAACTTTATGAAATATAATAGGTGAAAACATGCAACATCAAAAAACGGTGGATAATAACAATCTGTCAGAGTTGAATAATATACTAACCGTTAATCTCGTCGTAGGTAATGTAATTTTTGCTTTTCACGAGGAAGTTATAAAAATATTGCTGGTAAAAAGAAAGGGTACATCGAAATGGATGTTACCCTGGGCTTTTGTTCTGCTCGAAGAGGGTGCGGACGAAACCGCGTATAAACTTGTAAAAGAGAAAACAAATCTGGATGAGTTCCATATAAGCCAGTTCCATCTTTTTGGTAAATATGACCGTTTCGATTACGAGAAGCATTGTAAGTTATTGTCTCTAATGGGTTACGATCCTAAGGGATCACATAGTTTTCTCAGGTATACAGCTTTTATGGGATACTATGTTTTTGTAAGGTATGACGATGTAGCAATTAATAAAGAAACCGAGATAGAAGAAATAGAATGGTTCGACATACATAATGTTCCGGACCTCTATTTCGAGCATAATGAAGTAATTGAGAAATCATTTCTTTCGATAAAACAAAGGATTGGGTATCTACCTTTAGCTTTCGCTCTTCTTCCTGAGAAATTTACCATGCCGGAGATGCGCATTATTTACGAAAAATTCTTAGGGTATGAATTAGACAGGCGCAACTTCCAACGTAAAATCTTATCTACGGGATTGATCACGAAACTGGAAGAAAAGAAGAAAAAAGGCGCTCATAAATCACCCTATTTGTATAGCTTTAATACGGAAAGATACATGAAAGCCTTAGAGAACGACGAACAATTAATGGCCTGGACTTTTCAATAAGATTTCAAAAATAAAAACATTGTCAACGGTTATCTCCCTCACTAATAAGCTGGTATATATATACATCCTTGTAGATTCGGTCATACACTATCCAATCTTCCAGTAAACCGCATTGATTATATCCGCATTTCTCGAAGAGGCGTATGCTGAATTCATTATCTTGCGCGATATAGGCATATAGCTGATGGATGTGCAGGAATGAAAATGCATATTCCCGGATAAGGTTCAACGCCTGCGATGCAATCCCTGCATTGCGGTACTCTTGTGCGACCAATATACCTATACCCGCACGTTTGTGGTGAAAATCAAAGTCGTATAAATCGATGGTGCCGATAACGCTGTTGTCTGTGTCTTGCTTTGATTCTATCATCAACCTCAATTGTTTGGCCTGGTAGATATCCTGCTGCTGCGTATCGGAAATATACTGGCGAAGCGCCATCCTGGAATATGGAGACAGAGTATTGCCATGAATCCATAAGGCGGTGTCATTTTCCCATTCATAGAGAATTTGAAGGTCTTCAGGCTCGAGTGCCCTCAGCCTTATTATATCATTGTGGAGATGCATATCAATATCCGTCACGTTCGAACATCTCTCCCAAACGGATAAAGAAATTCTTCTTGCGTTTTCTTTGCTGGTTCTCCCCGGCTGACATCATGATCTGGTCGAAGCTGTATTCTCCCCTCTCCGCTGCTTTCACGGCATTGTATATTACTCCCCAGTCAGGAAGTCCGCCTACGTTGCGGTCGTCTATAAACAGATCGGAAGTGAGTTTCCGGGCCGCCTTTGACCTGTCTTCTTCGGGATGATTCTTATTAGCCGCATAAAATGTCAATCCTTTTGAAGTACAATAATCTATTGCCTCCTGCAGCAAGTCTCCTTCGCGCACTGTCCACAATATGAGTACATGCCCGTCTCTCTGCAATCGTAGAAGAGTTTCGATAGCAAAAGGTACAGGCGCACCTATACGGGGATATTCATGCTCTACAATGGTTCCGTCAAAATCAACCGCTATTATCATAATTATTTAATTTGTTGAATGTCAATCCGGATTGACCTGTGTTTCGTTTTCAATATTTTCTTTGTTAGGCGCACAAAACAATAATGCAAATATAGTAATGATTCCTAAAAAGATAAAGTTTTTAATCCCTGTAACGTGCAAACTTACAAGATTGAATATATATATAGCCAGCAAGAAAAACAAACGCAGGTAATATTTGGAAGCGTATTTTTTTAGCGCTGTCTCTTTATTAACCTTCTCTGACTTTTTCAACGTAGGATGAAAAACTTTCAGGGCACCGAAGATACCAAACAGGGTAATTATAATCCCCCACCGCTCAAGCACGGGATTATCAGCAGGAATAACTTTCAAGTTGTATAACGCGTCTGCTATCAGAGTTAATACTGCAAATAAAAGGGAAAGCACAAATACTCCGCGAAATTGTTTTATCATTTTGTCAATCATGATATTGTTCTTTTTCTGAATTATAAGTTAAAAGATTCGTTGAACAATGTACGATTGATGATAGAGCGCCCGAGAGTGATTTCATCTGCATATTCTATCTCATCTCCTATAGATATCCCTCTTGCTATCATAGTTACTTTAACATCGAAGGGGGCAAGCTTTTTGTAAATATAGAAATTGGTAGTATCTCCTTCCATGGTGGTACTAAGCGCCAGAATAACTTCATCTATGCCACCCCGGGATATACGGTCGACCAGGCTCTCTATCTGCAAATCGCCCGGCCCTATACCATCTATGGGAGAAATAATTCCTCCTAAGACATGATACAATCCCTTAAATTGGGAAGTATTTTCTATAGCCATCACTTCTTTTATATTTTCCACTACGCAAATCTGGGACTTGTTACGTGCCGGATTAGCACAAATCGGACAAATGTCGTCATCGGATATATTATAACAAGACTTGCAATATTTCACTTCTTTTTTCAGGGTAAGTATCGCCGATGAAAAACTTTCGACACTATTTTCACTCTGACGGAGCATATGCAAAACCAACCTTAAAGCTGTCTTACGGCCTACCCCGGGCAGTTTGGCAAATTCATTCACGGCATTTTCTAACAATACCGACGGATATTTTTGAATCATTGGATATTCCTCATTTCATATTAAAGGAAAACAAATTTACACAATAAAAGAAAGGCTTCAAATAGCCAGATAGCAGAAATAATATTTCTCTGCTTTTTTTGACAAAAGTTGTATATTCAACAATTCGGAAACTTCCGATATACTTTTGATACTGCCGTCTTTATACAGTATATCGATACTAGCATCTGCCTGATTGTATATATCTGTGGTTATACTCCCCGACGAAACGAGATAAGATGCTTCTTCTCCGCTTAAGCCGAAAAGCTTTTTATATTCATCGATATATCTTTGCAACTTATCTTCACCAACAGGTTCTTCCTGCATTTCTATCTTAAAAAGATGCCGGTTTATGAACGCCTTGCTAAGCAGGCTTAATACTTTATCTGTATCTTCCGACCATACTTTCAGCGCACTGATAATATCCGAATCGTCGAGAGATATAAAGTTCTTCAAAGAACTGTCATTAAAAGAACTTTTATTTATGTCGTTTTTCAGAAAATAAGCTAATGAAGGAGATGCAAATAAATCCTTGCCGTTGCGCATCAATAATTTAGCCCTGCGTAAAATATTTATCAATAAATTCTCGGCGGCAATAGCCGTCTTGTGATGGTATACCTGCCAGTACATCAACCTTCTGGACAGCAGGAAGTTTTCGATAGAATATATCCCTTTCGATTCCACTACCAGAGTATTGTCTTTTACATCTAGTATCTTGATTATACGTTCCGAACCGATATTACCTTCACTAACCCCGGAAAAGAAGCAATCACGACGCAGATAGTCCAGACGGTCGACATCGAGTTGTCCGCTCACCAGCTGGTGCAAAAATTTCTTAGGATAATCCCCTTTAAAAATGGAAATACATAAGTCAAGCCTGCCCTGAAATTCATCATTCAGTTTTTGCATCAGCATCAGAGAAATTTCTTCGTGGCTGATACCCTGCACAATGGTATGTTCCAATACATGCGAAAAGGGACCGTGTCCCAAATCATGAAGCAGTATGGCAGCCAATGCGGCATCACTCTCCTGCACGGTTATCTCACAGCCTTTAGCCTGTAAGTTCCTTATAACTTCCTGCATCAGGTACATAGCACCGAGCGTATGATGGAAACGGGTATGCTGCGCTCCCGGGAATGCAAAAGAAGTCAACCCCATCTGCTTGATCCTGCTTAACCGCTGCAAATAGGGATGATCGATAATTTCAGCAATGAAGTCGTTCGGAATGGTTATAAAGCCGAAAACAGGATCGTTTACGACACGGTTATTATTTTTCACTTACGTTGATTTTAAAATTGTGTTTGCGGGCAAAATCCTTCTGTGCTTCGAGAATAGCTTCATTTTTTTCTGTGCGGTCTTTAAGCGTTATATTTATAGCCTGCTCTATGTAATTGAAATCGGATTCGGCAGTCTCATTCGTTACCCTGGAATATTGATCGCTCATTGTATTTACATAATGTATCTGCGCTTCCATGTAGGTAACGACCGCTTTTTGAAAAGCATCTGCGCCTTGCGGTTTTTCAAGACGGTTTACTTTTTCTATGCAGTTGTTGATTCCTTCAACGGCAGCATCTTTATACCCGGGAAGCTCCGAAAGCTTATCTTCCTGCAATAAGCGGGTCGCATTGTTATAAAAATTACCCACATATTTATCGGTTTCGTTGTAATACCGGGCTAATGTATCGTTATACTTTAGTGCGTCCGAACCTCCACACGAAAAAAACACGGGTAATACAAATAAGCAATATATTAATATTTTTCTATTCATTAAAAAACGACGGATTATATTACCGGAAAGATTGCTGTTTTAAAAGGGAAGAATATCGGACATAAGCCTGCTGCGCTTTCTTCGAAGACTCCAGAAAATTATTATCTATCTGCCTGGCTTCTTTTTTTGATAACGATTCTGACAAGGCAGAATAAGCTTCCTCGGCTATCATTACTTCCCGCAGAGCCTCTGTATAAGATATGGCTGCGTACACCAGCTCAGGATTTGAGGATGTTTCCGCGATTATTTTTAATTTCTCTATAACTATATCAGCCGAATCGACAGCTTCTTGACTTACCAATGATATATATCCGAAGTTACGGGTATCAATTGCACTTTGCACATTGCTATCATACCGGCTGAGAAGGATCTCTACAGATTCTACAGATTTCTTTATCCTGCTTATTTCACCGATATTTTCAGAGGAGCCGCACGATTCCAAAAGCAAAATAGTAAACAGATAAATAATTATAATC
>DQAM01000135.1 GCA_003523545.1 Dysgonomonas sp. | reverse complement strand
TTGGTCGGATACTAGGCCTTTGCGGTTCCAGTCTTCTTGATTGGTAGGATGGAAACGGAACGGTGATCGAAAATCGAACAGTACCCACGGAGATGTACCCCTGAGATTAGGTATATGTTTGAACATCTCAAGATTATCACGATAAAGCGCTGCCTGATAATCTTCGCTCCAGGAACTTACCACATCTGCATCACCCGTTTTTCCAGAAAGGGCTTCCCCGCCGAATTCAGAGATAATCAAGGGCTGTCCTTTTGCCACATCCCAGGCTGCTTTATCCGGTGTAACAGGCCATTGGTGGTACCACCCCATATATTTGTTAACAGCTACCACATCGAGTTCTTTTATAAATGGATCATTCATTACGAATACCTGCCTGCCGCGATCGAAACGTACCAGATCGAAAGCGGCAGTGATCAGACGGGTAGTGTCAATATCTTTACAACATTGAATTAAATACCGGAGAAATTCATTTCTAGGTTCCGACGGCTGGGTTTCATTGGCGACTCCCCAGAATGCAAGTGAACAACGGTTTTTATCACGCATCACCATTTCTTTTATCATATTCCCGGCTTTAAGTTTCGTTTCTTCATTTTCGAAGTCGATACCCTGCCAGATAGGTATCTCTTCCCAAAGCAGGAATCCCATCTTTTCCGCCATACGCACCGTATATTCATTTTGCGGGTAATGTGCCAGACGGATCATATTACAGCCTAAGGCTTTGGCTTCGGACAGAAGCATTACGGCATCCGATTCCGAAAATGCACGTCCTTTACGCTGGGGTATCTCTTCGTGGAAACTGATAGATTTGAGAAATACCGGTTTGTCATTCAGGTAGACATCCTCTCCTTTTACCCATATATTGCGGAAACCTATTGTTTCTTCTACCCGATCATCAGCAGACGATACAATTACCTGATAAAGCTTGGGTGAATCGGGTGACCAGCGTTCCAGATTCTTCACCTGGAAGGATGTAACAGCCATTCCTTCATTATCCGTTGTGAGAGCTTTTTTAATTTTAAGTTCCGGTATTTCTATTTCTACAGGAGAATTAGAAATTTGTTCGGATAATTTGATTCGCACATCTATTTTATCTGCTTTATATTTATCAAGCTGGACAAAATAATCTTCGATAAAAACTTCAGGTGTGGTTACGAGAAATACATCACGGGTAATTCCGCCGTAATTCCACCAGTCGAAAGCCATTGCAGGGATAGCATCCACAGTGCGTGTATTGTTGACTTCTACGGCCAGAAAATTATCCGTGTCTTTCACCCGGTCGGTAACCTCTATCTGAAAAGGAGTAAATCCACCCTCGTGCGCACCTATCTCCTGCCCGTTCAGATAAACCCGGCAACGGTAGCTCACCGCCCCGAAATAAAGAAACAGACGTTTACCCGCTTCTTTTTCTGCGTCGAACCTGCGTGCATACCATACCGTTCCTTCATAATATTTCAGCTCAGGCATCTGGCTGTTCCAATCGGAAGGCACATTCAGACGAAGTCCATTCTCAAAGGAATATTCATAGAAATCGGTTTTACCTTCGGGTTTCTTATTCAGATAGATTTTATTTTTACGTCCCTGGTCGTACAGGTCTACAATAGCATCCCATTTACCATTGAGCGACTGGTATTCCCTGCCATAAACGTTTATCATCAGTTTCTGCGCAGTTATATCCGAAACCGACATGCAGGATAAAATTAATAATATAATGCTGATTTTTAATAATTTCATTTGTATCTTGTTTTTTAGTTTCCTGTTTATTTACCGAAGAAATTCTTTACCCAATTCCACGATTCACTCCGCTGTTCGGGATAAGCATAATGACCCGTATCTTCTATAATGAAAACCTCCTTTGGCGCGTCTATGACATTCAATGCAGCCTGCACAGATGTAGGCGGGCATACTATATCGTTGTACCCGTAAGTATAAAAACCAGGTACTTTAACCTGCCGTGCAAAGTTTACAACATCATAGTATTGTGCAGTCCTGATATACTCAGGCTTATTATACTCTGCTTTTTCGAACATGCGGGGCCATCCTCCGGCACGGTTATGAAGAAATCCTACCATATCGCAAAGGGCAGGATAGAAAGATACCAGGCCCTTTACCCTATTGTCGAGTCCTGCTGTAATAATAGACAATGCTCCTCCCTGGCTACCGCCATAAGTAATAAGATTTTCACCGTCAAATTCGGGCAGGGTGAAGATAAAATCTATGGCACGCACACAACCCATATACACTCTTTTGTAATAATAATTGTCCCGGTTATCCAGATTGCAACTATGATAATTTTTCAACGGCCCTTCATAAAGATTCCAATACACATCTCCGGTCATATTTACCGGAATCCCGTGTATTCCTATTTCAAAAACGATATAACCTCTATTAGCCGCCCCGATATCCCCGCTGTAACCTCTAACTCCTGCTCCCGGGACTTTCAGTATTGCAGGATACTTACCTTCTCCCCGGGGTACGGTAAGCATACCGTAAAGACGGTTGTTATTACGAAAACTCTGTATATTCACATTATATACATTCACTTTTTCCGTACATTTCTCAGGCACCAAAGTCATTTTTATATCCATCGGTACTTTAGCGGCCTCTGCTTTTGCATCTTCCCAAAATGCGGTAAAATCGTCAGGGAGCAGGGTAACGGGCTCGATCCGCCCGGGACTTATCCCGGCAGTTGCCATCCCTTTATATTCTCGTTCTTTGTATTTTGCTGTTACCTGGCAACGCAGGAATCCTGCTTTCGCCATAGCACCCGCATCGACAACTGCCGTACCATTTTTCAGGGTAAGAGTACCTGATTTATGCACAGGCATCATGTCTTCTGATATCTCATAACGGATTTCTACATTATTCAAAGGAATGTTGCTTTTGAGCACTGAAATTTTAAATTTAACGGTTTCACCTTCTTTATACAGAAAATCAGGGTGCTTGGGTGCCACCAGTACTTTTACAAACTGCTCCGCCGGTTGAGCCGGCAAATGCGTGGACAGAGTTAAAAGAAACAGGATAATAAAAATGTTTTTCATGATAGTCTCTTATTTAATGATAACATATTTATACATAACAAAATCGTTTACACTTGGCAGGGATACGTTTATAGCCCCCTTATGACCCATTGTGCGGGTTATCGGTTTTCCATTTCCCAGAACAGGGGTGCACTCCACCTTTACGCCTTTTTGAAGCCAGGTCTGTAAAATGCCGTTCTCATCAGGATGATTCTCCCTGAAAAAGATGAAATATCCATATCCGTCTTTTAGTGATTGGAATCCTGTCCATGATTTCCCGGACGGTTCGTCGCCTATGGGCAATATAATACCTGTGTGGAAATCGTGTTGTATACCCTTATAAGTCTTTATCAGCCCGCTGATGCTGAACGCCTCTTCCGGAAGACCGCTTCCTTCGAACCAGGCCAAAGGCTGGCCTGCTATTGTAGTGGCAAAGAGATATTCGAACGAATAATTTACCGGAGCAAATTCATCATTTCCGTATTTGTCGGCATTTCTCCATTTATTTAAGAATTCGATTTGCAACTTCTCAGCCGGAACATATTTCGATAATTTCCACAAATTGCGGAGTGTCCAGTATGGATAATAATTCTGCCAGTCGGTATAACGGTTCTCCACAAATATATTACCATACTCCGTAAACATGTGGAACCCGCCACGGCGTCCGGCAGTTGCATCCAGATTGAATACCACATTATAATCTGTTTCGTGTAATACCGTATCAAATAATTTCCGGAGATTAATTTCAGATTCTTTGGTAGGAATGGCTAGACCATCTATCTTGAAAGTGCGGATATCACATGCATTATATAGGTCGATAATAGCACGGGCATCCTTTTGCCAATCGGCATAATCATTCTGTACGCTGGGGTTGAACCAAAGACAGATTTCCACTCCCAGTTCTTTTCCCCGTTTTACAACAGGATGTAAGCCATTGGGATATTTCTGCGGGTCGGGCTTCCAATAATCGGGATTATCCCAGATATTTTTGAATGTACCCTTCGCAATAGCCGAATTCGGACTTTTTCCCACCTGCCAGCCATCGTCTATCTGAAAATGCGTTATTCCGAGTCTGGATGCTTTTTCAACTTCTATCAGGCTGAATTTCTCGTTCACCTTCGAGTCCTGACTACGGTCGCCCCATGTATTCATCATTACCATTTCATCCCGTCCGGGCAAAAGCTTACGTATATTTTTTTGATACTCCCTGAGGGCTGTCAGTTGATCTACTTCCGAACCGCTGTATGTACCGATAACACAACTGTATGTTTTACGCCATTCGTCTTCCTTGATATCCTTTTCGCTCATTCCTAAACCGTTAACCATAAAATGGCCGAATTCGGTAGTGAAATCGTATCCGTTGTATGCCAGTTGAACATTTGAAGACGGTGCTTCTTTCAGAAAGAAAAAGCCTTTTTCTTTTTCTGCATTATGAGCAAGCAGTAGATTCCCCTTGTATGAATTTTTACGATAAGGTATAATATCAGTTTCAAATACAAGGTTGTTGTTCCAGTCCGTTACATCATTAAATTCAACTATTCTGGTTTGCCAATGAAATCCGTCCAGTTTTATTTGGTCTAAGACTGCTGTTACCTGCCTCGATTTCATATCTTCCGCAAATTCTATGTTTTTCATATCTGCAAGATTGCCAACTTTCCCGTCCAAAACAGCATCTGTAATTCCTTTGAGATAGGTATCGCAAGCTATTGCAGGACAGTTGTCATATATCCTGTAAACCCGTTTGATATCCAATCGGTCTAAAGAATATAAAACCCCAACCTCCAGATAACCCGGATGAACAACCGTCTCCTTAACTTCAATTACGGTATGTGATGAATTACATGCTTCCGAATTCTTTTTTGAAATAATGAAATCGGGGCTATCGGCTTTATTAAACCAAATCTGCCCGGAGCTTTTATCTGTCAGGGTGTATGTTTTCAGGTTGCCGTTATTCCACAAGAACTTTCTTTCAATAAGAGTATTACCAATCACCAATGTATCCTTTTTAAGGAAGCCGTAACTATTTCCCTGTGGATATACAAACAGCAGGGACAAATGAAAAAGAGATATGATTAATAATGCTTTTCTCATGGTTCTCAAAAATATACTTATTTTAAAGGAAGGACTTTCCTCATAGTCTCGACAAAAATTCCAGCCATACGTTGCTGTATATATTTATCTTCTCCACGATCGGGATGCCAGCCGTACTTAGTACCCTCTATGGTTTGAGAATCCTTTGCATACAGCAAGCTCTGCTGTTCTCCTGTAACCGGATGAGGATTATTTTTGGAAAAACCAATGTATTTGTCGAATTCCACCAAAGGCAATCCCCATTTAACAGCCAGTTTACGGATAGCCGTATTATAGGTAATACGCGCATCGTGCCAATCGGTACAAAGGATAATCACAGGCGGTTTTCCGGCCTTTGTACCATAATATTTAGATTCCGGATTGTCTTTCAATTTGTAACATTCACTGATATATCTTTTTATTACATAATCGAATGCCCTGGCATAATTAGAACGGTCGAAAGGAAGAGTATAATCTTTATAATCTGTCATTAACTGAGATTCATCAGAGACGTCCCTGTTGTGTACATGCATAATGACAAACGCATCCATATTGTCCAATTCTTCAAATGAATATAAACTGCCTTCGGCCATTCTGTTTGCCGTGTTAACAATCGCTTCTCCTCCTACTGCCCTGTTTATGGCATTTGCATTCAGATGCCTGCAACTTATCTCAAACCACCCGTTGTGTGAAGATGCAAAAGAAGCTCCTGTTAACAATATATTGTATCTTGCTGTATCCTGATTGACAGAGTACACAGTAAAACAGAAAATTAAAAAAATAAAAGTCAACAGGTTTCTTTTCATCGTTTTCTCAATTAACGGTAACATCTAATAACTTCAACCATCCTTCGGGAGTAATATTCTCGCGTGCAGAGATTTGTATCCCTACATTATTGTCTTTAGTCGTATCCACCAGTCCCACTGCCCATACATATTCACCTTTAGAAACATCAGATATTTTCCGGGTGAATGTATAATTTGCAGGTTTACCTTTTACCCAATCCGATAATTCGGGAGCGGTATCGATAAACGTATATCGTGGAGTGAGAGTTTCTTTATCCAAAAGAGCAAAAGCAACTTTATACTTATCTTTCCATTGAGGGATATTTGCAGGGCAATAACCCCATCCCAGATTGAGCCAACGATGCTCAATAGTAATCTCCGAACCGTTGTTTACCTGAGAAGGAAGAGATAATCTATCAGGATACAAACGGTATCCTCCTTCCGAAATAAATTGTTCGATCAGAGGAAAAGCATCATTGAACCACGAATAGGTTTCCCCATTTACTGTATTCTTGGTATAGCGGAAATCCATCATATTGACAGAGGCCGCCCGGGCATCTTCAAACTCCCCTTTACGGACATCGGCATAACTGGCATATCCATCGTTCTTTATAGAATTACCGTGAGAATTTTTCACCCATCCACCTTCTCCTATTATCGGACGTTTGTATTTCTTGTTCACAGCATAATTTTTCTCCCAGGTCTTGTAATAAGATTTCATGCCAAATGCATCGTGGCGCAAAGAAAATCCTTTATCCACGGCTTTATTGAGTAATCTTTCCGCTACGGCAAGCTGTTCGTCATTTGAATCGAACCACGCCGAGCGGGACAATATACAACGGTGGTAATTGATAACTACAGGCACATTCTTAAATGCCTCAGCATAAAGGCTCGTAACCCAGTCGAAAACCTGCTCCCTCGGAGCATTATCTTCGGTCGAATACCTTACAGTATGCGATTCGCCCCATTTACCTAATCCCGTACCGCTTATAAACTGCACCACATCGGGGTCATCGTATTTTTGAGCAACTGCCTTTATAAATTTCTCATAATATTGCTGAAATACAGTATTATCGGGATATGGAGACCATACATTTACCGATCCGGTAGTGGTGACATATCCGGTCATACCCGGAGCATCTTTCACATAAGCAGGGGTAAAATTGTAATGTTTGTCCTGACTATCGACAATAAAAGAAAAAGCCAGTTTAAGGTTTCTTTCTTTTGCACCTTCTGCCAGCATTTTGAAACGCCTTGCCGGGTCTGTATTGACATCTTCGTCCCATACATATTTATCCTCCTCAGGATTAAAATCAGACCAGGCTCCGCGAATAAACAAAGTTGTCGCATAATCGGAGACTTTTATATTTCCTTCGGATGAAGGCATATTGTCGTAATCCTCCCAGAAAGTATCGGAAAGCCCGCTTCCTAATCCGGCATAGATAACCCAGCCCAGCATGGGATTCTTATATAATGTCGTCCTGTCGGGTACAACCGATACGGATGTATTCTCGACCGGGACGCCTGTACCTTCGTCATCGTTATCATCGGAACAAGCGCTAAAAACAAGGATGAATACGATGAACAAACCCGCTCCGATAACTTTCATTCCTGCATTCTTAAACTTTTCTAACATAATCTAGTTATTTTATGTTATATACTTTATTTTAAAACTTTACCTCTGCCAGCTTCAACCATCCTTCGCGAAGGAATTCTCCTTTTACAGCCATTTCAAGGCCGATTTTATTTTCCGATGTCACATCTACAAGACCTACAGCCCAGGTATAATTTCCTTTCTTTATTTTTTTGTTATCTAATACCAATTCGTATTCGGTAGGAGAATCTTTAATCCATTTAGACAAATCGGTATTGTGATCTACAAAAGTGTACTTTATCTGTCCATTGTTATCGAATAGAGCAAAAGCAACTTTATATTTTTGATTCCATTGCGGAATATTTGTAGGGCAGTAACCCCATCCCATATTATTCCAGCGGTGGTATATTTTGATTTCAGAATTATTTTTGACTTCTATCGGTAGGGATACTTTATCCGGATATAAGCGGTATCCTCCCTCCGAAATAAATTTCTGAACTAACCCGAAGGAATCTTCAAACCAGGATTCAGTTTCACCATTGCGAAAATCCATCATATTTACATGGGCTTCCTTAGCATCTTCGAATTCGCCCAGGCGCACATCTTGCGGATAATTCCGGCGGTAATTGCGCGGATCAGTCCAGTAACTATGTTTCTTTATAATCCATCCACCCTCCATAATGATGGGAACTCTGAACCTATACTTCTCTGCAAATCTTCTTTCCCAACTTCCGTAATATGTCCCCATTCCGAAAGCATCGTGACGCAACGAATAGCCTTTGCGGATAGCGTCATCCAATAAACTTTCGCTTTCCCGATCGTATTTACTGTCATCTATCCAGTCTTTTTCCGTCCCTATCCAGCGATGATAGTTCACCACAACCGGCACTTTTGTAAAATGTTTCAGATATAAACCGGTCATCCACTCAAACACTGCTTTCCTGGGAGTATTATCCCCTGTTGAATAAAGCACCGTATGGTATTCGCCCCATTTACCCAGACTAAACCCATCGATGAAATCCACCTCAGCGGGATTATTAAACTCTTTGGCAAAAGCTTTTATAAATTTCTCAAAATACTTCTGAAAAACGGGATCATCCGGAAAAGGAGACCATTTTCCTCTGTTGACATATCCTTTTGCTCCCGCGTCCTTTACAAATTGAGGAGTAAAAGTATAGCCCTTGTCCCGGCTATCGACTACAATCCTGAATGCCAGACGCATTTTACGATCTTTCGCATTTTGTATCAGTTGCTTTAATCCTTCGTCCGTATGCCATCCGTATACACCGTCCTGAGGATTCATATCTGTCCAGCTCGAACGGATATACAAGGTATGTGCATAGTCGGATACTTTGACGGAACGTCCTAATGCCGGCACGTTCATATTATCGTACTTTTTCCAGAAATCATTTTGCGCACGGGTACTTCCATAAACAACCCACCCGTTCAGAGGATTACGAAGCAACCGTTCATTATCCGGCTGAATAAAAATTTCCTCATTTATAGAATTTGACTTTCCTGTTTTATCCCGGTTTCTATTTTCGGCAAGTCCCGACAACATACCGGGAAATAATGATATGGATACAATTAGAGCAATATGTCTGAAAAAAAGATTCATTTTTAATAGCTTTTTTTAGAAAAGTTATTGCCATATCTTTAGTCCGATCCATTTTTTGATATTCAAACAGATATGGCAATAACTGTATATTCCTGAATTATGGTTACGGCCTATTGTCGAAAACCACAATTAAGTTTTCAATATCTACCATCACATAATTGGTATTCTCAGGAATGAGGAAATAAGCATATCGGTTATGCCCCTGTCCTTCGACCAGATTCTGAGGTTCACCGGATACCACCGGCAGGTAACCGTTCTTTTTATTCCTTTCTGCGTCGGCTGTCGACCCGAATGCATACACATTGTTGTGTATATTGGAAACCGCAAACCTGAGGGCACCGGTATAACTTTGTTTATCGTACTCGTCTACCAGTGTTTCTCTCGGCAGATTATCTCCTTTGTAAACAAAGATATACGGATTAGCAATACTTTGTTGCAACTTATATTTATTATTGAATCCAGTGAATCCGTTACCGTCACCAGCATAGGCATTAAATCCTCCGTACATCCACAGGGCGGTTACTTCCTCTACATACGGATTTTGTCCTATTACGGTATTATTCCATGATTTTTTCATATTCTGTAAATCCGTAGCAGGAGAATAGATGGTTATCATCTTCGTATCGGTATTCACTACAATACGGTACATTCCGGCCGTCTCGATGTTCCAGTGATTTGATGCTCCGGCAACAGATGTCTGATTCTGTCCGAAACCAACGGTTACACCATCATCTATATTTTTATTACCGTCCGTATTGGGAACGATGGAAAGCTCTTTTTCGCCACCGAATAATATAGGGAAATAAAGAGAACCTGCATTTAATTCTCCTCTGAAAGCATAAATAGCATCATCTTCAAGGGTCTGGGTCAGTTCTATTTCATTGCCGATGGCTGTACCCGCCATATACAATTTATCGAGTTCCAGAATATCTCCGGCAGGTATAAATGATACGGTTTTATTTGCAAAATTGACAGTCAC
>DQAM01000512.1 GCA_003523545.1 Dysgonomonas sp. | reverse complement strand
AAGAAGAAATAGACAAGTTATTAACTAAAATAATCAATAATCTGCCCGATAGATGCAGGATTATTTTCATTATGGCCCGCCAGGAGGGGCTTAAACCAAAAGCTATAGCAGAAAGGTTGTCTATAAATGAAAGTACAGTACGAGTACAAATGAAAATTGCAATAGAGAAAATTATTGCTGAGGTAAAACCACATTATCCGGATATAACTTTTACCATTTTGATATCATTATTGTTATCCTAATAACGGCACACTGTTTAAAAAAAAATCTTATAGAAAAAAAACGGATTTTAATTAAACGAAATCCAAAGTTAGAGACTCCTTACTTTTAGAGGAGCAGGACCCTTTACGATAATTTATGAGAGAAGACCGTGAAAAACCTAATAAAATCGAGTTGTCGGAGTGGCTCGATGAATCCAACCGTAAGCTTCAGGACTTTCTGAATAATATTGAGATATCGGACGAAATCTCTGAATATGCAGAAAAATCCAAATGGGATATTTTAGCGAATGTTAACAGAAGAATCGATAATAATATAAAAAAAATCAGATTATTCAAATTGACAGCTGCAGCCGCAGCATGCATTGCTTTACTTACAATATCGACAATTTTCTATCGACCCGGCGAAGTTAAAGTTTCCGAGACCGAAAGGTTGATGTCGGTAATGGAAACCCTTACTGATGATGTAGAAGAAGTCTGCATAATTGCAGGTAATACACAAAAAATAGTAGAGAATAAAGAACTGATAACCCAGACCGAAGAAGGAAAGCTTCTGGTCGGCAAAGACGAACAATTATCGACTGATGATCTGGAAACCCAATATATAACTATTGTTGTTCCTAACGGCAGACGCTCTTCCGTATTGTTCAGCGATGGATCTAAAGTACATTTGAATGCGGGAACCAAATTAGTTTATCCTAAAATATTCAGTAAAGAATCCCGAAATATCCTGGTTGATGGAGAGATTTTCATTGATGTGGCAAGTGATAACAACAGGCCTTTTATAGTACATACAAAAGATATGGATATACAGGTTTTAGGTACCCAGTTCAATGTAAGAGCATACAATAAAGACAACGAAAGTTCTGTTGTACTGGCAAAAGGATCGGTACAGGTTACAACCGGTTCGCAGACCAACAAGCTTATTCCCGGACAAGGTATATTCAATATAAATGGCAGCACTGATATAAAAGATGTGGATGTCTATTCATACATATGCTGGAAAGACGGACGGATACAACTTATGGATGAACCATTTGATGCATTGCTAAAAAAACTATCCCGTTATTACGGAATTGAGATAATATCAGATCCTCAATTAAATAACTACAGATTCGAAGGAAAACTGAATCTATATGAATCGTTATCTCTGGAAGAGATATTGAAAACCTTAATGATATCTAAACCTTTTTCATTTACTAAAGAAGAGTGTAAAATCTATGTACATCCGTAAACAGATCAGACAATTCATGATAAATATTCATTAACTATAAAATCTACTGCCTATGACATGAAAAAAGAGAAGAAGGTTATGAAAAAAAAGAACCGCGCAATACCCCTACTACACGGTTCGAATAAATTAGTCAACAACTAGCTAATGTTAACTTAAAAAATCAAATGTATGAGAAAAAAGAATGAAATTAAATACGAAAAACATAAAAAATGTTTTTCGCTAAGAGTTATTAAAGTTAATCTTTTACTGTTCATTTTGAGCTTCTTTTGCTCGGTCTCGGCAATTAATGTGCATTCCCAGAACGTAAGAATATCATTAAAAATGAACAACCGCAATCTCAAAGAACTTTTTTATGAGATTGAGAAAAGATCTGAATATGCAATTTTATATGAGAGAGGTTTAGCGGACAATAAAAAAGTTTCTGTTGAAATTCAGGATGGGACACCGGAAGAGATCCTTGACAAAACACTTCCTTCGCTGGGCCTTTCATATCACATAAAAGACAATCAGATTATTGTCACAGAGAACAAAAGTTCTCTACGGAATAATGACCTGAACAACCTACAACAGAATCAGATTCTTACTGCCACAGGAACAGTTACCGATTCACGAGGCGACCTTTTAACAGGAGTATCAGTTGTAGAAAAAGGAAAACCTACCAATGGAACAATGACTGACATTGATGGTAATTTTACCTTGAACGTAAGCTCGGGAGCAATTCTGGAATTTTCTTATTTGGGATATGCGAAACAAGAAGTTCAAGCCGGCATAGGATTATCTGTGATTATGAAAGAAGAAACCAGCGTTCTTGACGAAATTGTCATTGTTGGTTATGGCACACAAAAGAAGGTGAATTTGACTGGAGCAGTAAGCGTGGTTAATTCCGATGTTATTGAAAACCGCCCTATCACGAATGTTGCCCAAGCTTTGCAAGGGGTTATTCCGGGGTTAAACTTTTCTGTAAACTCTTCTCTGGGTGGTGCCCTGAATAGTGAAATGTCTGTCAATATACGTGGTACAGGCAGCATCGGCGACGGATCGTCCTCTTCTCCGCTTATTCTTATCGATGGAGTAGAAGGAAATATGAACGCTATAAACCCGAACGATGTTGCTTCTATTTCGGTATTGAAAGACGCCGCTTCTTCTGCAATTTATGGTGCTCGTGCTGCTTTTGGTGTAATATTGATTACAACTAAAACAGGAAAATCGGGAAGAACCCAGGTAAGCTATTCGGGTAACGTACGTTTCTCTGATGTTGTAAGTACTCCTAAAATGATGGATTCATATACTTTCGCCCAGTATTTTAACCGTGCTGCTGCTAATGAAGGCCAGTCACCGGTATTTACGGATGAAGTAATGGAGCGTATACTTGCATATCAGAGAGGAGAATTGAAAGAGGGAACCACACTTAAAACCAATAACCGCTGGGCGGATTATGGTGGAGCAAATGCTAATACCGATTGGTTTAAAGAAATGTATAAGAGCTGGGTGCCGTCGCAAGAGCACAACATCAGTGTGAGCGGAGGTAGTGAAAAAGTGACATTCCTTGTCAGCGGGAACTTCCTCGATCAGACCGGATTAAGCCGCCACGGAAATGATAACTTACAACGTTATTCATTGAATGCACGATTGAGTGCTCAAATATCCGATTATGTAAACCTTACCTATTCTTCGAAATGGATGCGTGAAGAATATGACCGTCCTTCTTATATGACCGGATTATTCTTCCATAATATAGCAAGGCGCTGGCCTACCAATCCGGTTTTCGATAACAATGGATACTATATGGACGGTATGGAAATCATACAGATGCGTGACGGAGGTAGAGATAAGAATCAGAAAGACGAATTATACAATCAACTTCAGTTGGTAATTGAACCAATCAAAAACTGGAGAATAATTGGAGAAGGAAATATAAAAACCATAAACAGATTTAATCATTGGAGTGTACTTCCCATATATGCACATGACGGAGATGGAGATCCTTACCTAATCTCATGGGACGGGCGTGCAGCAGGGCAGTCTCCTGTATATGAATATGCTTATAGGGAAAATTTCCTGACAACGAATATATATTCTGACTATAGTTTACAGTTAAATGATGCGCATAACTTTAAAGGGATGGCTGGTTTTAATGGTGAATTGATGAAAACAAGGAATCTAAGCGGTCAGAAAGAAGGATTAATTTCTAGCGAAGTACCGTCTCTTAATACTGCGACGCAAAACCCATCAACCAGCGGTGGTTACGCAGAATGGGCTGTCGCAGGTTTCTTTGGCAGGCTCAATTATGACTACAAAGAACGCTATCTACTGGAGGCCGTTGTACGTTATGATGGTTCATCCCGTTTTCTGCGGGATAAACGCTGGGAAGTATTCCCTTCTTTCTCTGCAGGATGGAATATTGCACGCGAAGATTTTTTTGGCAGCATGGCTGATTATATAAGTACTCTGAAATTGAGAGGCTCTTGGGGACAGTTAGGAAATATGACTACAAATTCATGGTATCCGTTTTTCCAGACTATGCCGGTTGGTACTCAAAACGGAAGCTGGGTAGTGGAACCTGGCGTAAAGCCAAATACCTCATCTGCTCCCGGCATTGTAAGTTCATTGACAACATGGGAAACCGTTGAATCATGGGATATTGGTTTGGACTGGGCTGCTTTGAATAATAGGCTGACAGGTACTTTCGACTATTTTAAAAGAAAAACAAAAGACATGATCGGTCCTGCTCCACAGCTGCCTAACAATTTGGGTACATCAGTGCCTAAAGTGAATAATGCAGACCAGGAAACATACGGGTTTGAATTAGAAATCTCGTGGAGAGATAAAATTGGAGATTTCTCCTACGGAGCAAGATTCACTTTAGCTGACGATCAGCAGAAGATTACGAGATATCCAAACGAATCACTCAGTTTGAGCCAGTGGTATGCCGGACGTAAGGGAGGAGTTATCTGGGGCTTGGAAACCATCGGAATTGCTAAATCGGATGAAGAAATGGCTGCTCATCTCGCGACTTTACCCAACGGAGGCCAAGACGCCTTAGGGCAAAATTGGGGTGCAGGGGATATTATGTACAAAGACCTGGATGGTGATGGTAAAATCACCAAAGGTACTACACTGACAGAACCTAACGACCTCAAAATTATTGGTAGCAATTATGCCAGATACAGGTATGGTATAACGCTGCACGGCGGCTGGAAAGGTATTGACTTTAGTGTATTCTTCCAGGGAGTAGGTAAAAGAGACTATATGCTTGGCGGAGCATACTTTTGGGGAGCCGAAGGTGGAATGTGGCAGTCGGCCGGATTTGACAAACATTGGGATTTTTTCCGTCCCGAAGGCGATCCGCTGGGAGCTAATCTGGATGCTTATTATCCACGCCCGTTATTCTCGTCAGGATCCAAAAACCAACAAACACAAACCAAATATCTACAGGACGCTTCATATATACGTTTGAAGAATCTCCAGATCGGTTATACCCTGCCTGCCTCTATTGTTCATAAAATAGGTTTGCAATATGTACGTGTGTATATGTCCGGAGAAAACCTGTGGACTAAGTCTGATATATCAGGTGTATTTGATCCTGAGATACTTGGAGGAGACAGAGGAAACGGTAAAACGTATCCATTACAAAAAACACTATCGTTCGGTCTTAATGTTAATTTCTAAAAAACAGAACTATGAATCTAAAGATAAAAAAATATATATCTGTTGCTTTTATACTATCTGCATTGCTTATAGGAAGCAGTTCGTGTAATGACTTTTTGGACAGAGAACCTTTATCTTCGGTAACACCGGGAGCATACTTTAATAATGAATCGGATCTGGAAGCGTATACTATTGCTGCATATAGCTTTCCCAGCCATGGACAAACGTGGGGACTGGGTAATATCGTGACTGCCGATAATCATACAGATAATATGTCTACAACAAGCCCGTCCTATTCTTATTGGTCACCAGGGAACTGGCGGGTTCCTGAGTCTGCGGGCAGTTACTCATGGAGTAGTATAAGAAATGCGAATTATTTCTTCGAACAGGTTTTGCCAAAATGGAAAAACAACGAAATAAATGGTTCTTCGGCTAATATCAATCATTACATAGGCGAAATGTACATGATCAGGGCATGGGAATATTTTACTAAATTGAGAACTTATGGTGATTTTCCAATTATAAAAAATACTTTGCCCGACATAAAAGAAGTTTTAGTTGAAGCTAATAAACGGCGCCCGCGCAATGAGGTTGCACGTTTTATAGTTCAGGATCTAGATTCTGCTATCGTGCTGCTTCAGGATGATTTTAAGGGAAAGCGCCGGATAACAAAAAATGCTGCTTTGCTGCTAAAATCCCGAGTTGCCTTGTACGAAGCCAGCTGGCTTACATATCATAAAGGTACTGCGCATGTTCCGGGCGGGAACGGATGGCCGGGAGCAAATATGGATTACAATAGTGGTTTTTCAATAAATATTGATTCCGAAATTGATTATTTCCTTACGGAAGCAATGGAAGCAGCTAAAGAGGTTGGGGATAAGATTACCCTGACCGAGAACTCAGGTGTAATGAATCCTACCGGAAGCGACCCTGGAGGTTGGAATCCATATTTTGATATGTTTTCGGATTTGGACATGAGCAAATATCCGGAAGTTTTATTTTGGAGAGCTTTTGATAAGAGTCTGAATATTACGCATTCGGTCAGTGTATATATAAGGGGCGGTGGTAATAATGGCATAAATAAAGGTTATATAGATTCATATCTTATGAAAAACGGATTACCTATATATGCCGATAATTCCAATTATCATGGAGACAAAACCCTGACTGATACCAAAGCAGATCGTGACGAACGTTTACAGTTGTTCGTATTCGGCGAAGAAGACCGCTTATTGATGACTGGCGACCCTGAAGACCCGAAATCCACTTTATTCAATATGCCGGGGATAATAAGCCTTACCGAGACGAAAGATGTAACAGGATACCGCATCCGTAAATTTTATAATTATGACCCGGCTCAGTCACCTGCTAACGGTATGGAATGTTCATACGGAAGCATTGTATTCCGTGGAGTTGAAGCGTATCTAAATTATATAGAAGCATGTTACATGAAAAACAGTTCATTGGATGAAACAGCATCTTCTTATTGGCGGGCTATAAGAAAAAGAGCAGGCGTAGATGAAGATTATAATAAAACGATTGCAGCTACGGATGTATCGAAAGAAAACGATTGGGGGGCATATTCTGCCGGACAATTAATAGATGCTACGTTATATAATATTCGCCGCGAAAGAAGAAATGAATTGATAGGCGAAGCTGCAAGATGGGATGACCTGAGACGTTGGAGAGCGCTCGATCAGGTTAAAAATTATATTGTAGAAGGATTTAATCTTTGGGATGAAGCTTATGAAAGTGAAGCATACAAAGAAATAGAAAAAGATGAGAACGGCAACCCGACGGGTAAATATGTCGATCGTTTAGTCGAACC
>DQAM01000514.1 GCA_003523545.1 Dysgonomonas sp. | reverse complement strand
AAATTCTTTCCTGAATACGAAGGACACATTATCGAAGGAAAAATGATCAATACCACTACCGACAGGCAGGAATTCAATGCCCGTGTAAAGCCATTTGTTGGATTCGTGGGGCCTGATCTGGCTTTCTTTTCAGGTATGTCCGATGAGGAAGGAAATATCAAATTCTTAACGAATCATACGGCAGGAATAAAAGAGATTGTAACCGCACCCTTATATATCTCATCTAATATCGAATCCGGCTACCGGATAGATATAGATTATCCGTTTGTAGATAAGTTCCAAACCGGAAGGCTGCCTTCACTGGATAAGAGTAGATTGGACAATAATTATTTTATGCAGCGCAATATTGCATTGCAAGTATTGCATTCATTCACCAACGATTCTGTAAACCAGCTCATATCCCCCCGGTCCTACTTTAACTGGAAACCGGATCATACTTACATAATGGATGAATACAGGCGGTTTGCGACCATGCAGGAAGTAATTACAGAGTTTGTGGTTTTTACACGTTTCCGGCGGATCAACGACAAACGTTTTCTTTCCATTTATGATATCAACACCAATACCTTCTCGTCCGGCCTTACATTCGTTTTTCTAGACGGGGTGCCTGTATTTGACCACGATATAATCTATAACTACGACCCTACATTATTGAAAAGGATAGATGTATACAAAGATAATTTCGTATTCGGCTCCCAAATGGTAAACGGAATCGTTTTCTTTACTACGTATCAGGGAGATTATAGCGGACTTAAGCTGGATAATTCTACGCAGTTTTTCGACTACGAAGGTACAAAAGCAGAACGTATGTTTTATTCGCCTGTTTATAATGATGATGAAGACCGTAAATCACGCCTTCCTGATTTCCGGCACACCCTCCTGTGGAATCCCGAAATACAGACTAATGGGAATACGCCGGTTTCAATACCTTTATACACTTCGGATATAGCGGGTAAATTCCAGGTTACGGTCGAGGGCATAACCACAACGGGCAAACCGGTATATGCAGTATCTACTTTCGATGTAAGATAAAATGCGGCTCAAATAAGTTCTTTCCTCATGCATATACTGCCGGGCATTTTATCGTAGGGCGGGTAGTTTGGAATTATTGCGTATCCGTGATTTTCATAAAAAGACTTTGCTTCCGGCTGCTTTTCCCCGGTTTCGAGTACAGCCGCGCTGTACCCGTCTTCTATAGCCCAGCTCTCCAGTTCTTCCATAATAAGGCCTCCTACCCCGTTCTGCCTGAAATCAGTCTGCACAAACATTCTTTTTATCTCAATGGTCTGTTCATCTATTCTTCTAAAAGCCCCGCAACCCACCGGGTTATCCCCCTCCGAAGCTACTACCACGGCATCTAATGAATCTGCTCCGTTGTATATATCATATTGAGATTGATTTTCGTTATACTGCCCGTTAAGATACGAGTCTAGCTCTTTTATCAATTCCCTGAAATCGGGATTATTCCTGTTGGTACGGCTTATAGTATACATTTGCTCTTTATTTGTAAAAAATTTTCCAAAAATAATAAAATCAGCATTTCATCCTTTGTCTCTCATCAAACGTTTTATGGTATCGCCGACCATGGATTTGACTACGATATGATGAAAGGGTAATATAGGATAAAAGTAAAGATACCCTGCCAGGTTGTGAATATGCACCACGGTAATAAAACTCATCACGGTACTGCCCGATTCGACAGGCCGGAAATGAGCCGAAATACAAGCGTCGAGGTGTTTGTCGGACAAACGTATAATCGTTTCCTCAGATGTTTTATCGACTACCGAAAATATACCTGTAGAAGTACTGTTTCTTATGCAGTTTTCTATTATTCCTGCATCCGGCTCCCCTGTTTTTAGTCCGAACGGCTTCACAAGGAAATTGCGTATCTTAAAAAGTGTATCTATCCATTCGGGTTTGTTTGTCCAGAAAGCTATCTGCAGATCGTCCGGAGTTATACATTTATCATTAACAACTGTACATTGATAGCAATCCGAATAATCAGCCGGGAAATATTTTCTGATTAATGAATCATCCGGGATGCGGCCCAATTTTACTTTCATTTTTTCAGCAGATAATAATGAATAAGGGCAAAGTTAAAAACAATGCCCTTATTCTATGATATTTTCAGGTTTTAAATATCCTTTATTTTAATGCTTTAATTACTTCCGGCATCATCATCCACATAGAGTTCTCGGTCTGAGCGGTGTAGATATTACCATCTATCTCGAATTTTTCATCCGTTGCATCCGCATTTTTGATGGCAGCTTTGGCATACGGGTGAACGGCTATTCTCTTCCCGTCAGCAATTCCCAGCATATCGAACAGCATTCCGGCGGCGCAATGTCCGATAAGGAGTTTGCCAGCTTTTGCAAAATTGCCCAATACCTCCATCATATCCTTATTGTATTGCTTATCCATATTTTCGCTGAGTTTCGGAACAGCATCACCGCATGCAAAAACAACTGCATCGAATTCCGCTTCACGACCTTTCAGACCAGAAATTACATCATCTACAATCAGGGCTAAACCTGAGTTCGTCTTGATTTCTTTCGAGTCGGCTACTGCGTACACCTTATAATCTATACCGTTTTCAAAAAAACCTTCCAGATATTGGAACAAACCCATCCCATTCACCGGATTTACTGCTAGTACTGCTGCTTTCTTTGCCATAGTTTTATAATTTAAATCAGACATTAGTTATTTATAGTAAGTTTGTTACTTTTGTAAAGCAAATGTAGGTATTACAAATCAGCTATGCAAGAACAAACAATAAGATAAGGCACTTACAAATAAGTAACTAATAATGATATACAGGAACATAAAAGATAAAAAACATGAAAGATTTTTTACCGGCAGGTGATTGTCCTATACGCAATATACTAAACAGGCTGGGCGATAAATGGTCTATGCTGGTACTTGTTACCCTGTACGCTAACGGTACTATGCGTTTCAATGATATACACCGCACCATAGGCGATATCTCACAAAGGATGCTTACCGTTACGCTGCGCTCTCTCGAATCGGACGGAATGGTCTTGCGCAAAGTATATGCGCAGGTACCCCCGCGTGTGGAGTACAGCCTGACCGATATAGGCGATAGTTTTATTCCCCACCTGCAAAGCCTGGTAGAATGGGCCGGAAAAAATTATAATGAGATTACAAAATCGAGGGAATCGGTAAGAAAAATATAATATATTTGTTATAATAACTTAAACAAACGATCTGACATGCATAAATCAAGAAAAGACACAAACAACCCGAAAAACATTCAGTAAACTCCGGTGAACGGTGAAAGCCGCCGTAATTTTATTTCTAAACTGGCAGCTGCACCGGCAGGTATGGCAGTAGGAGGATTTACTTCGGGTAGCTTTGCGCAGGAAAAAACGGCAGACCCCATGCAGGAAAAAAGTTTTTATGACGTTAAAGTTGTCCTAATTACAGGGGCGGGCAGAGGAATCGGCAGGGCTTCGGCACTAGAATTTGCAAGGAACGGAGCCAAAATAGCCTTATTATGAATGAATTACCGAGAAATGAAGAGGCACGCAGGCAGCTTATCAAGAGTCAGAGTGGCAGCGCCATCCTGCCTACCGGATTAATACAGCCCGAAGATTTAGCGAAGGTCATTCTGCAAGCTTCCGGTCCTTCCATTCATGTGTCCACCGGAACTACATTCGATGCAAACGGAGGTTCTACAGCCCGCACATCGTCTTAAAGCATGCAAATAAATCATATATAGACAAATAAAGGACATTCCGGTTTGAAATGTCCTTTATTATTATAGTGATTTCGAATAATTAATATCCTCTGATCGCTTTGATTCCCGGAAGCACTTTTCCTTCGATGAACTCGAGCAATGCACCTCCGCCGGTAGATACATAAGAAACATCGTCTGCAAATCCGAATTTGTTAACAGCAGCTACAGAGTCGGAAGAGCG
>DQAM01000513.1 GCA_003523545.1 Dysgonomonas sp. | reverse complement strand
TCGAATACGAACAACGCCCAGGCTATATAGATGATCTTTACCCGGAGTACAAAGAACAGGTTCAGCTCCAGATTCTTATTGTAAAAGGCCGAAGCAAAAATAATAGCCATCACCGAAGCCGAAGCTCCTACCATATACGAATCTCCCTGTTTGACGAAATAAGGAATCGTATTGAATGTAAGTATGTAAAATACTGCTCCCGCTAATCCGCCGAGTACATAGAGCGCGGTCATATTTTTAGGCGTAAAATACATCAGGAATATTCTGCCGAACCAATACAGCATCAGCATATTCATCAGTACATGCCATATATCATAATGGACAAACATATAAGTGATTAATGTCCATATACGCCTCACCAGGATTCCCAGATCGGAAGATACTCCTATGTATTGGATAAGATCAGGGATATACAAATCGAAAAGCAGCCCTATTATCTTAACCACAGTAAGCACAAGAAATATAGCCGCATTGATGCCTATCAGCTGGATAAGCGTATTCTGCCGCCTGAAATTTGCCAGCATATCCTTAATAGAAGCGCCCATTTATCTTATTTTTTCGTTTCCAGTAAAGCACTATGAACAGCCCGGTGATGAGTCCTCCCAGATGGGCAAAGTGTGCGACATTGTCGCCGGCTGTGTTAGAAACACCCAAAAACAGTTCGAGTGCGCCGTACAATATTACAAAATATTTTGCCTTGATGGGTACAGGAATCGGAATTATCATCAGTTCGGCATTCGGGAAAAACATTCCGAAAGCTACCAGTATCCCGAAAACAGATCCCGAAGCACCGATCGTCACAAAGTAATCCCAGAACTCACTTCTTTCTACAATAGTACGTCCTATATTAATAGAAGATATATCCGGATTGAAAACAATATCCCTGAGTTCAAACAGCCATACCAGCTCCTGCGCCACTCCTGCGCCGATACCCGTAATTATATAGTAAAAGAGATACCTCTTGGGCCCCCACACCAATTCTAATGTACGGCCCAGCATAAATACCGCAAACATATTGAAAAAGAAATGCATGATGCTGCCATGCATAAATATGTAAGTGATAAGCTGATGCGGGTAAAACTGGCCGGACTTATAAAAATGAAGACCGAGATAGTTGGTTATATCGATGCCTGCATTACCCAGCAGCACTTGGGCAATGTAACAGATAAGAGTAATTATTATAAGATTGAGCGTTACGGGAGGTATGCCTCCTAATATTCCACCTCTGTTTTGAAACATATTTTTTGATAATAATGGTGCAAAAATACAGATATTTTCTATACAACATCTTAAATATAGTCCGGTTTTGGGATATTTTTGATATTAATTGAATTTAACATAATCTTTTTTCGGTTTTTTTTTTTGATAGTTAGTAAACTATAACCTATATTTGATGTCTGATTACTAATCCGATGAATATATAAAACAACATACTTTAATTAATTAATTAATTTTTTTATTACATTTTATCATGAATAAAACTGAACTTATTAATGCTATTTCAGAAAAAGCTGGATTAAGCAAGGCTGATTCAAAAAAAGCCCTCGATGCATTTATCGAAACAGTAGGTGAAGAACTTAAAAAAGGTGGCAAGATCGCTCTTGTTGGCTTCGGTACATATTCTGTAACTGAGAAAGCTGCCAGAAAAGGTATCAACCCAAGAACAAAACAAGCTATCGACATCCCTGCAAAGAAAGTTGTTAAATTCAAAGCCGGTGCTGACTTAGCTGACCTTTAATCAGGAAAGAAAAAAGTAAGAAAAAGCATAAACAGGAGGAATATTTCTTCCTGTTTTTTTTGTGTGCATATTATTTCGGATACAGCAGGGACAAACACATGAGTTTGTCCGTTTCTTTTTATAGGGTTAAGTTCAAAACCTTACCGGTTTGCGGACGACTTATGAAATCGTCCCTACGTATGTCGTTTGATTTTAAGTAAATCCCGCCTATCCATATACTTATTTTTTCACAATAGATAAAAACAATATCCGATCACGCACCATTAATACACTAAAAAACAAAAACTTAACCACAAACAGTACATATAACTATACTGAATAGGGAATATTATAGACAACAATTAACTACTTTAGATGTTAAATTATATAAGAGAATTTACATCAAATTAATAATATATAAGATATGAAAATCGGATTTGTCGGCTTAGGCAAAATGGGCGGTAAAATGGTAGAACGCCTGTTGAATCACGGACACGAAGTTGTGGTATACAATCTCACACAAATGGAAATAGACGAAGCAGTCTCAAAAGGCGCCATCGCCAGCACAGGACTGGAGGATATGGTAAATAAGCTCCAAGGACGCAGACTCATCTGGCTGATGGTACCTGCCGGATTACCCGTCGAAGACAATGTGGCACAGCTGCTCAACCTTCTAGGTAAAGATGATATAATCGTCGACGGAGGAAACAGTTACTGGCGTGCCTCGGTGGAAAGGGGCAATCTGATCGCTCAAAAAGGAATACATTATATAGACTGCGGAACAAGCGGGGGTGTATGGGGGCTTCAAAACGGATACTGCCTGATGTACGGGGGCAACAAAGAAGCCTGTGATTTTGCCGAACCCATCTTCAAATCGCTGGCTCCGGAAAATGGATACATCCGCTGCGGTGAAAGCGGTTCGGGCCACATGGTAAAAATGATACACAACGGTATAGAATACGGAATGATGCAGGCTTATGCAGAAGGATTCGAAATTATGAAGAAATCGCCTTATGATGTAGACCTGGCTAAAATTTCGAGAGTATGGATGCAGGGATCGGTAGTACGTTCCTGGCTGCTCGAACTCATCGGCAATGCACTCGAATCCAACGAAGAATTAGATGGAATAAAACCTTATGTATCGGATAGCGGTGAAGGACGCTGGACTGTACAGACAGCCATCGATTTCGATGTGCCTGCTCATGTGATCACATCTTCATTATTCGCCCGTTTCGAATCCAGGGAAAGCGATTCGTATGCATATAAACTGTTATCCGCACTGAGAAACCAGTTTGGTGGACATGCGATAAAAACAGAATAATTTAATAGGTAATATCGGTAGTTAGTAGAAAATCTTATTTCCATGCATAAGTTTCTCACTTTGGTGATAATCTGCTAACTACTTTTACCCATTATAGTTTATAAAAACATTTTCCAATGAAACAAATAACCGACCAGGTTCTCGTAATATTCGGTGCATCAGGAGACCTTACTTATAGAAAACTGGTACCAGCTTTATTTGACCTGTATATACAAGATTTACTACCCGAGAATTTCAGAGTATTAGGGGTTGCCAGAAGTGATTTTTCCGACGATTCCTTCCGCAAAAAGATGAGTGAGGGTATCACCAATTATTCTTCGCTATATCATTCTAGAAAAGAAGAACTAGACTATTTTCTCAGCAGTATACATTACCTGTCCATAAACACAGATAACCCGTCTGACTATAGCACTTTAAAGTCTGAATTAGAGCAACTTGATACAGAATACAAGACTGATGGAAACTATTTATTCTACCTGTCTACTCCACCATCATTATACCCCTTGATACCCCGTTATCTGGCCTTACAAGGTCTGAACAAAAAAGAAGGTAAAATCAGGAGGATTATAATTGAAAAACCCTTCGGCACCGACCTTATTTCAGCGATAAACCTTAACCAATCGCTTTTAGCCGATTTTGAGGAGGATCAAATTTACCGGATGGATCATTATCTGGGTAAGGAAACCGTTCAGAATATGCTGGTTACACGTTTCTCAAATAGCATTTACGAACCTCTTTGGAACCGCAATTTTATCCACCATGTAGAGATTACAGCAGCCGAAAGTATTGGCGTCGAAAACAGAGGAGGATATTACGACGGTTCGGGTGCTTTACGGGATATGGTACAAAACCACCTTCTTCAATTACTTGCTTTCGTAGCGATGGAACCGCCCTCGGTAATAGGATCAGATGCAATCCGCAACGAAAAGCTGAAAGTTTTTCAGGCAATAAGACCCCTATCCCACGAAAATTTACTGACGGATGTAATACGGGGACAATATATTGCCTCCAAAGTCAAGGGTGTAATGGAAGGCGGTTACAGGGAAGAAAAAAACGTGAATCCTGAATCTCGAACAGAAACTTATATTGCCCTCAAAATGTTTATTGATAACTGGCGCTGGGGCGGCGTGCCTTTTTATCTCCGTACTGGCAAACGGTTGCCGACACGTGTATCCGAGGTAGTCATACATTTCAAGCCTGCGCCTCTGAATCTTTTTGGAGGAGATGAATCGAATCGGGGAAATACGCTCGTCATGCGCATTCAGCCTGATGAAGGTCTTCTGTTGAAAACAGGAATGAAGGTGCCCGGAAGCGGTTATAATGTAAAGGAAGTGAACATGGACTTCCACTATTCACAGTTACAGGACACCTACCTGCCCAGTGCATACGAACGGCTCCTGCTAGATGCCATGCTTGGAGACCCTACCCTCTACACGAGAGGCGATGCGCTCGAATCGGCATGGAGTTTTGTACAGCCTATACTAGACTATTGGCAGGAAAATCCGGAGGCTCCACTATATGGTTATCCGTGCGGTTCGTGGGGTCCTGAGGGAGCAGATAAGCTCATCGAAGGAAAGGATATCACATGGCGGTATCCGTGTAAAAATTTATCGGATGACGGAATATATTGCGAATTATGACAAACGAAACTATCAATATTTATAAAGATGCTAAAGCCCTCAGTGAGGGTTTTACGTCTTTCCTGCAAACGGAGATGGAAGACAAAGAGAGCATAAGTATTTCTTTGTCGGGAGGGTCTACGCCTAAAACTCTTTTTCAGTATTGGGCGGAGTGTTGCAACAACCTGATTGAATGGCAGAAGATGTGTTTTTTTTGGGGAGATGAGCGCTGTGTGCCACCGGATGACCCTCTGAGCAACTATGGAATGACGAAAAAGTTTTTATTTGATTTCATCGAAAAAATAACCCCTTCACATATACATAGAATCCATGGTGAAAATGATATAAAAGATGAATTAAGAAAATATGAGGGTATACTCAGCAGGGAATTACCTAAACATAATGAACTGCCTTGTTTCGACATTATGATGCTCGGATTGGGCGACGACGGTCATACGGCGTCTATATTTCCCGATCAGATTGAACTTTGGGAATCGAGGCGGAATTGCGTTGAGGCGGTCCATCCCGAAACAAAGATGAAACGCATCAGCCTGACAGGCAGAATTATAAATAACTCCAACAATATTGCTTTTCTGGTGACCGGTAAAAATAAAGCCCGTAAAGTAAAAGAAATCATCGGTGAAAGGGACAAATTTATGAATCTGTATCCTGCCGCACGGGTAAATCCTACCCACGGAAATCTGTACTGGTTTCTGGATGAAGAAGTTGCCTCCCTTTTATAAAAAACATCAAAAAAACGAATTGTTAAAAACCTGCGTTTTTCAAAAAAGCTTCAAAAAAAACACCCTGCTTTTTAACTTT
>DQAM01000375.1 GCA_003523545.1 Dysgonomonas sp. | reverse complement strand
TTTATTTTTGTAAAGATAACTTTTTTATTGTTTTTTATAAATCATATTTTGCTATGAATCCGCTGGATATAATTAAAAAATATTATAAAGAAGATTCCGATCTGTACTGCATTCTCATCAGCCACAGCACCGACGTTACACGCAAAGCATTGAAGATAGCGGAAAAACACCCCGAACTGAACATCGACACCCAGTTTGTAAGCGAGGCCGGAATGCTTCATGATATAGGCATATTCATGACCTATGCCCCTTCTATCAAGTGTTTTGGAGACCATCCCTACTTGGCGCACGGTTATCTTGGATGTGAAATTTTACAGGCGGAAGGATTGCCCCGCCATGCACTTGTATGCGAACGGCATACGGGCACAGGCCTGCTCAAAAGTGAAATTATAGAACAGGGGCTTCCCCTGCCCCACCGGGATATGATGCCGATAAGCATCGAAGAACAGGTAATATGCTATGCCGACTGCTTCTATTCGAAAGCCAATCTCGGAAAAGAGAAAAAAGCAAAGAAAATTAAGGAAAAAATGGTGAAGCACGGTGACCGCAACCTGACGCAATTTGACGAATGGCACAAAATGTTCGGATGAAAATCCTTATTTTTCATTCCTAAAAAAAACATCCGCATTAACCATTAAAGTACTGAAAAACATAAAAAGCCTAAAAATACCCGAATAAATATTTCGGTAATTTCATTGTTAAAAATTTATCGTAACTTTATCAATCAATCGAGAAAATCATTTAAATATTAATTTATATAACTAAACTAATAAAGAGTGACCATGAACACTACAACAATCTCAGAAAAATTTAAAGAGCTTTATGGAGGACAGGGTACTATGTATACTTCTCCGGGACGTATCAACCTTATCGGGGAGCATACCGATTACAATGGGGGTTTCGTACTACCGGGAGCGATAGACAAAGCCATGTATTGCGAAATCAAGCCTAACGGCACCAATGAAGTACATGCATACGCGCTCGACCTCAAAGAAGCATCTACATTCGGATTAGGTGAAAACGATATTCCACGCGAACAGTGGGCAAAATATATATACGGTGTGTGCCGTGAAATGATCAAAAGAGGAGCCGATGTAAAAGGTTTCGACTGTGTATTTGCCGGCGATGTACCTCTCGGTGCGGGCATGTCTTCGTCTGCTGCCCTCGAAAGCTGTTTTGGTTTTGCGCTCAACGACCAGTTCAATCTGGGATTCGACCGCTTCGAACTAGCTAAGATAGGACAGGCTACCGAACATAATTATGTAGGCGTCATGTGCGGCATTATGGACCAGTTCGCTTCCTGCTTCGGAAAAGAAGGTTCATTGATCCGTCTCGACTGCCGTTCGCTGGAATATGAATATGTACCTTTCAGTCCTGAGGGATACCGTCTGGTTCTTATCAATACGATGGTTGCCCACGAACTCGCTTCTTCCGCATACAACAAACGCCGTCTTTCTTGCGAAGCCGTTGCGGCCGCTATGCGCAAACGCCATCCGGAAGTAGAATTATTACGTGATGCTACTATGGATATGCTTCACGAAGTAGCTAACGAAGTTAGTGCAGAAGACTACATCCGTGCAGAATTCGTAATCGAAGAAATACAACGCCTGCTCGATGCCTGCGAAGCCTTAAGCAAAGGTGATTACGAGACTGTGGGTAAGAAAATGTACGAAACACATATCGGACTCAGCCGTAAGTATGAAGTAAGCTGTCCCGAGCTGGATTATTTGAACGATATGGCCCGCCAATGCGGCGTTACCGGTTCGCGCGTGATGGGCGGAGGCTTTGGCGGATGCACCATCAACCTCGTTAAGAACGAATTGTATGACGAATTCCTTGAAAAAGCAACTACCGGATACGAAAAAGAATTCGGCATCAAACCGAAAGTTTACGATGTGGTTATTAAAGATGGAGCCCGCAAATTATAAGGAGTTATAAAGAATATCAGGATTATTATAAATTTTATTTATAATCTTCTGTAATCTTATAATAATATTTTTTATTTTTGTTTCAGCAAAGATTCGTTCATAGGTAATGAGTCTTTGCTGATTCGATATTATAACCTCCGATGAATGGGGATTTCAAGGATTTTTTAAAGAGAATATTTCAATGAACAACTGGTTTGAGTGCAAGGTAAATTATGAGAAAACAATGGAGAACGGGGTACAGAAGAAGGTTACAGAGCCTTATCTGGTAGACGCGTTATCATTTACCGAAGCAGAAGCAAGGATTATAGAAGAGTTAAAACCATATATAGCCGGAGAATTTACGATTGCCGACATCAAGCGTGCCAAATTGTCGGAACTGTTTTTCAACGAAAACGGAGACCGTTATTTCAAGGCTAAGATTTATTTCATCACATTGGATGAAAAGAGTGGAACCGAGAAGAAAACAGCAGCACAGATGCTGGCACAAGCAAGCGATATAAAAGAAGCATTGGCTGTAGTCGAAAAAGGCATGGCAGGTACACTTGCCGATTATGTCATAGCTTCGTTGAGTGAAACAGCTATTATGGATGTGTTCCCATATTCGGCAGAAGAGAAAGAAAAGTCAAAAATAGAATATTTGAAAGAAGAGTAATCTTATTGGTACAATGAATCCGGCATCGAACCTGACCGAAATAAAATCGAATATCCCGCCTCATGTAAAACTGGTTGCTGTTTCCAAATTTCATCCGAAAGAGACAGTAGCCGAAGTATACAATGCAGGCCAGCGGGTGTTTGGGGAAAGCAGAGTGCAGGAACTGGATGCCAAGCAAGCCCAACTGCCCTCCGACATCGAATGGCACCTGATAGGGCATCTGCAAACCAATAAGATAAAAGTTATAATGCCGTACATCCATACCATCCAGAGTGTCGACAGTTGGAAGTTACTGCAGGAAATAAATAAATATGCATCGCGTATAAACCGCCGGATAAACTGCCTGCTGGAAATACATATTGCAAAGGAGGAAAGCAAATTCGGATTCACGTTCGACAGCTGCCGCGAAATGCTCGAAAATGAGGAATGGAAAGGACTCGGACACATCAGCATCACCGGATTGATGGGAATGGCTACTTATACGGACGATACGGATGTTGTCCGCAGCGAATTCAGGGCGCTGAAGCATTTTTTTGATGAAATAAAAGGAAAGTATTTCAGTCAGGATACCCAATTCCGCGAATTGTCGATGGGAATGTCCCACGATTACCGGATAGCCATCGAAGAAGGTTCTACCATTGTACGCATAGGTACATCTATTTTTGGAGAAAGAGAATATTAATATAACCTGTTTTAAGGACCACCATCCATAAAACCCTATTAGCTTATTATGAATATACAACAGTTGGAATACATCATTGCGGTAGACAACTTCCGCCATTTTGCCAAAGCCGCCGAAGCTTCGTTTGTTACGCAGCCCACTCTAAGCATGATGACCCAGAAACTGGAAGAGGAGCTGGGCGTTAAGATTTTCGACCGCAGCCAGCTTCCCGTACAACCTACTCCCATCGGGGTACAGATTATCAATCAGGCCCGGGTAATAGTGTCTCAGGTAAAGCAGATCAAAGAAATCATACAAGAAGAAAAAGGCATTGTCAAAGGAGGCTTCAAGATGGGGATTATTCCGACGATAGCTCCTTACCTCCTGCCCAGGCTAATGCTCAGGCATGAGGAGAACGGGTATGATATAGAACTGGTGATAGAAGAGACTACCACCGCACAGATTATAGACAGGCTGCTTACAGGCTCGCTGGACGGTGCTATACTGGCTACCCCGCTGAAACATGATAAGATAAAGGAACACCCGATTTATTACGAAAAATTCTATGCTTACGTTTCTCCCCGCGAAACTTCTTTATACGCTAAAAAGGAGCTGGAGGAAGACGACCTGAATATAAGCAAATTGTGGCTGCTCGAAGAGGTCCACTGCTTCCGGAGCCAGATATTAAAACTCTGCAACCTGAGAAAACGCAAAGGGACGATGAGCCACAACCTGTTTACATACGAAGCGGGCAGCATCAATACATTAGTGAATATTGTAGATAACAACAGCGGGATTACCATCATTCCCGAAATGGCTATCGAACATCTCAACGACAGGCAGAAACAGAACGTAAGACCGCTCAAAGACATTACTCCGGTCAGGGAAATCAGCCTCGTTACCCGTAAGGAATTCCTGCGCGAAAGGGTATTGTCTATTCTGATAGATGAGGTAAAGAAATCGGTGCCGGCTTCTATGTCCAATCCGGACCTCAAAAAGTTTGTGATAGATATCTGATACTTATACTTACTATAATAGTAAACGGAGGATTCTCACTAATTCTCCGTTTATTCGTTTGAGTTATCCGCTATATTCGCTTTTTAGCAGGGAATACATACTCATATCATAATAACTATTGTTCCATAACATCCATTGACGCAGGATACCCTCTTTAGTGAAGCCAAGCTTTTCAAGCACCCTCTCCGAACTTACATTTCCCTGCATCACTTCAGCTTCAATCCGGTTTATTTCCAATGAATAAAAACCAAAATGAATTACGGCCTTTAAAGCTTCGGTAATATATCCTTTATTCCAGTAAGATTTTTGCAGGTCATATCCGATATTTGCCCTATGCAAAGTCGTATAATTATTAAAACCTGCAGTACCTATTATATCTGTATTTCCTTTGAGCTTAATACCCCACCTGATAGCTAACCCTTCATTATAACGGCTCCTGTACCAATCCACAAACTTTTGCGCATCCGACAATTGAGTGTACTTACCCAGATTATAAAACCGGATAACATCTTCATCACTGAAGAGGTTATACAAATCGGCTAGGTGTTTATCTGTGATCTCGACCAGCTCGAGTCGTTTCGTCTTTAATATTGGAAACTCCATAGTATTTTGTATTTGCTGTAATAAAGGTATAAATACTTGTTATATAAAAAAGGTTTTGAAGTTTGATCTTCAAAACCTTTTTATCATAAATGCGCCTATTATTCTGCGTAACTAGCTTTTACCAACGGACACTCGAGAAGATAATCGAGGCTCATCTTTACACTTTCCTCGGGTGTGTAGTTATATTTCTCTACTTCCACTATGATATGTTTTGTTCCGGCAATATCGGTATTCTTGAAAATAGCATCGAAACCTACCATACCGCTTTGTCCGATTTCTTTATTATCCTTGATATGAAGCAGTTCGAAACGTCCTTTGTATTTGTTGAAATAATCGACCGGACTATTCTGCCCCCTTACTACCCAATACACATCCATTTGGAAGAATACATATTCAGGATTGGTATTTTCGAGCATAAAGTCGTACATCATTTTATCTTCTATCTTGGTAAACTCGTGTGCATGATTGTGGTATCCGAAAGACAGGCCGTTTTCTTTACATCTTTTACCTATCTCATTGAAATAATCACAATACGTTTTCAAGTCTTGCAACGATTTGGGAACAGCCATCCACGGGTCTACAATGTATTTCATCCCGGCAGCCTTATGCGCCTGTATCGCTTCGTCCCACCATTTGAGGGCTTCGGTAAAATCTTTTGATTTAAGTTCGTTTTCCGACAATGCCCGGTTGGTATGCGAAGAAAGCACTTTCATGCCGGCCCCTTCTATTGCGGCCTTAAATTCTTCGGGAGTTTTACCGTAAAACTTACCGTCTTTGTATCCGGCTGCTTCCACTGCCGTATAACCCATTTCTCCTACTTTCTTTACAGTACCTTCAAAATCGCCGGATATAGTATCCCTTAAAGAATACAGCTGAAGGGCAATGTCTTTTTTGACAGGCTCTTCTTGTTTCGCGGCCGCATTATCCGTTTTTGGTGAACACGACAACAGCATAAAAGCTAGTGATAATAAAATTGTTGACTTCATGTTTGGTTACTTTTAAATGTTATATTTTCAAATACCGTTATCAGAGGCTATCCTCTTACTATTTCTTCTTTATCCTTGTCCCAGTACATTGTACGGCCTTCGAGATAAGCACGTGTTCCCATGTGTGCAGTCATCGCTTCCTCAAATGCCGCATCGATATCACACGACGGTTTCAGCTTGCGGTTACGGATACATTCCAGCCATTCGCGCATATGCAGGAAAGTCGTATCGTAGCGCTTGCCTCCGAGATAGGAATATAATAATCCACGTTGGGCAAAATACAACTCGGTTGCGGAAGTAATCGCATCCACGTCGCTTTTACCGGGAACATAAGTATAGAAAGGCACATCGGGAGTGATGATTCCCTCCTCTATTTTTTCTTTGTACCGTGTCGATTCACGGTCTATCTTTACAGTCAGGGTATCCCCTACTTCCATAGAAGCATCATGTCCCATAATTACTTTACCCCTGTGCCGGTTGCTGGCAAGCGTAGCACTGTAAAGCATAGTCAGGTTTTTATCCGGGAATTCGAATGTTGTTTGCAATACGTCCGGCACAGTACGCCCGTCTTTGAAGAAATATACTCCTCCCGATGATGTAGCTGAATGAGGTATCCCTACTCCCATCAGCTGATTAACGGCATCGTATTCGTGAGTGAGCAGGTCGCCGCTCAGCCCTGTGCTGTAATCCCACCAGCAGCGCCAGCGGAAAAAGCGTTCGAGGCTGAACTTGTCCCTTTCGTCGGGCCCTACATATTTCATCAGGTTATTTTTGGACATATAGTCCATGTATTCCTTAACCCGTTCTTCGTTTCCTTCAAACTGCTTCCAGTCTATCGTCCGAGGATTTGCATCCGGATGTATGTCGTATACCCATGCCCCGTTAGGGTCGTTGCGGTTGGTGCATACCTCTATCAATGTAACAGGGCCCAATAGACCTTTATCCAATATCTCCTTGGCTTTAAAATAACTATCCACCTGGCGCCCCTGGTGCCCCAGCTGAAACACAACTCCGGTCTGCTTGATGACTTCCCTCA
>DQAM01000372.1 GCA_003523545.1 Dysgonomonas sp. | reverse complement strand
ACATACTTCATACTTTATTTCGATGTGGTTGCTGCACACAACGCAGTTGAATACTTCGTTCCAGACATAGCACTGTGCGCCGTCCTTTTTTTCGGTAGGAACGAAATTTACTTTCTCAGGAGTGTAATCGTAAGTTTTTCCGCACCTGCTGCAGTCGATTGTAAATTTACCTGTTACTTGCATATTACTAACTTTTTTAGTTGATGATAATATGTTTAACAAAATCAACTTTAAATAGTTTCTCCCGGCATTGCATTATTTAAATCGGATTTGCCATTTCTTTTATGAGAGTGTCTTTGTCAAAACTAACACAAATACCGTTTCTGATTTTATGCTTCAGTAGTGTCTTTTCCGGGCACAGGCTCATCAATCCGCCCTCGATCATCTTTTCCTGTCTGTTGGCAGATATGTTCAGGCATTTCTTTATCAACTGGTTGACTTTCGTATCTACATTGCGCTCGATTTTTATCTCAAAAGAAATTATATCTTCCTCTATGTCCAGCAATTCTTTCTGATCTGCCAAACTGCTTTCAATATTATATTCTATATGAGTATAATCGACTACAACTTTATTATCAGCCATTATCTGAGCATCAAAAGCATAGGTATGCGCCAATTGTTCATCATTGGACATAAACCGATTGTATAGGTCTTTATTAATCTGCTGAGGATTTGTCCGTGATAATATGTTTAAATTATAAGTTGTATCACAATTTTCGCAACGGTATATCAGCCAGACATCCAGGTATTTTTTATTGGCATTTACCCGAAAATTGTTGCTGCAGTAAAATAAAGCCGTACCATTGCATTTGCTGCATTTCTTCTTAATAAAAGGTGTGTTTAAAGGTTTTATTTCCCATGTATAATGTTTAGCGGTTCTCATCGTGAATACCTTCGGAATAAAGCAGTATCAGCATTGGTTTTTACCAATACTTACGCGTGATAACCTCTTGCGGATATACTCTGCACGATACTGCATTATGCAAACCCCGCGTCCGGCAAGGCTTACATAAGTTGTTAATAAATTGTTGTGAATAATAAGGTATACCCGTCCGGATGATTATCCGGAAAGAAAAACATCAGCTTGTGGTATTCGGAAGCTGACTTATGCCAGTATATATAAGAGAATTGTTCTCAAAATGTTGTAATTTGTTATTTCCAACAGCAAAGTTACTTTTTAAATTGTTTACTTATCGAATATTTCGTAAATTTATATTCATAATATTATTTGCATTAGGAGAGTTTATACATGCTACGCGATTTTGCAGCAATTGATTTTGAGACAGCTAACGGAGAGCTGTCGAGTGTTTGTAGTGTAGGTATAGTGGTAGTCCGCAACGGGATTATCACAGATAGATTTTACAGTCTTATCCAGCCCGAGCCCAATTATTACAGTTATTCGAACACAATGATACACGGATTGAGTAATTCGGATACGGACGATGCCGAAGTTTTCTCGGAAGTATGGAAACGCATCGAACCATTGATCGAAGGATTACCCTTAGTGGCACATAATAAGAATTTCGATGAGACATGCCTCAAAGCAGCCTTCAAGACGTATCAGATGGATTATCCCGATTATGTGTTTTATTGCACCTTAGCAGCCTCGAGACGCCAGCTCAAACATTTGCCCAACCATGAGCTGAATACGGTAGCCGAAGATTGTGGATATATCCTAGATAATCATCACCATGCTCTTGCCGATGCGGAAGCATGTGCCGAGATAGCTTTACAATTGTTATAAGAATAGTCAGGAGAGGTTTAGATTTTATCCAGCGAAAGGCCAGTGTCTTCATCCTCTGTTTCCTCTTCTTCTATGGGCTGTTCAGGTTCGACAAGGAAATAGCTGAGTTCGTAAAGAATATACAGCGGAAAGAATACTATCATAAGCGTAAACGGATCACCCGAAGGGGTAATGAGTGCAGATACAAAAAGAAGGACGATGACTGCATGCCTTCTGTACTTTCTGAAAAAAGCACGGGTCAGCAGTCCAAGCTTCGATGCCAGCCATGAAGCTAACGGCAGCTCGAACATGACTCCCATAATGAAAATAAGCATCAGGAAATTGTCCATGTAAGAATCGAGCGAAATCTGATTCTTAATATCGGGACTCAACTGATATGTCGACAAGAAACGGAACGTGACCGGAAAAATCACCGTATAGCCCAATATGCAGCCGAGAAAAAACATGCCGGTGCCAAAAATGAAAGCAGTGCGTACTTTGCTTTTTTCGTTGGCATACAGGGCAGGATTGATAAACTTCCATATTTCGTACGCCAGATAAGGAAATGTCATAATCAGTGCAAACCAAAACGAGGTGGTCATGTGCCTGAAAAACTGCGATGCAAGATTGATGTTGACAATCTCGACGTTAAAATTATCGTCGCAGAAATCGGGGATAAAAGGAATTCGGGAGGTTATAATACATAAATATTTGTACAGAAAAAAGTCGGAGGTAGTAGGCCCCATTACATATTCTTCATACAGGTAGGGCATAGCTATAAATCCCACTATAGCAAACACGAAAACAGCTGCAATGGTGCGTATAAGCATCCACCGCAAGTCTTCCAAATGATCCCAAAAAGTCAGATTTTGTTCTTCAGCCATACAAGTTTATGACTTTTTCTCTTCCTCCCCCGGATTATTTATTTCGTCTTCTATGCCTTTAAGGCCGTCTTTAAATCCTCTGATGCCTTTACCTACGCCCTTCATCAGTTCAGGAATTTTTTTTGCTCCGAAAAGAACCAAAACGGCCAATGCCAGAACGATGATTTCGCCTGTTCCGATCGGGCCTAAAAATAATAATGTATTCATTCTAATTTGTTTAATTCATGAATCAGATAGTACAAAATCAAAATATAGCAGGGAAATAATTGTTATAAATTTCCCAATGCAAGTGTACAAAAATGTATCCAATAACTGAATATAAAAGTAATAGTTTTCATATTAAATAACAAATAAAAGCATTCGGGACGCTTCTGCATTCGATACGGGATTTATTTTTGTGTTACTTTGCAGGTTTAAATAGAGATGAAAATGAATGATATAAAACCTCGTTTTTCAGCATTGCTGCCCCTTCTTTTTTTCTTTTTATTGTATATATGCACCTGGATATTCACAGGTGATTTAACAAAATTGCCGGTATCCGTTACGTTTGCCAT
>DQAM01000190.1 GCA_003523545.1 Dysgonomonas sp. | reverse complement strand
ATTCAAGATGGATACTAAATAATATCAAACAAAAAAGTTTTTCTTTTTGGAGAAGAAACTCATTTTGATGTTGATAGTTTTCAGAAAATTTCAACTTCACGCATTTCTATTACTGATTCAAGAGGATGGGATAGAATGCCTTATTCATTCACGTATGACAAAAATGGGTATTATATTAATGGTTTCCTTGTCGCCTCTCCACATATTGATATATATTCTCATTCATGTGAGTTTAATTCTTCAAAATTAAATATGTATGAATATACAACCCCATATCCCACTTTGCCAAGAACAACAAAAGGAATAAAGTTTATAAAATCATTTGAATAAAGAATACATTTATACCTTTAAAATGACTTAAAATCATTGATTATGAGTAAATTTACGCAAGTAGGACATTTTTCATCAGGGTACTATAAAAGTATTATTTCAGAAAAAATGTCCTATCGGAATCTTATAATCGGCAAACTATCATATATCCTCTTTTTCCTTTAATCTTGCATTCTTTGACTTTAAAAAATTGCTTGATAGACGTTCCTGTTATCGCTTTGTGAGAAGTGATACTGCAAAGCTCGTAAATCCGTATCAATTCTTGTTTTATGAATTCACAAGTATGTCTGCTTCCGATGGGAAAAGAATTATCAATCATCTGCTGAAATCCGAGTTTTGTGATTCCATTCTCTTGTTGTTTAAGAATCATCGCTTCTTTAATTTTAGGTCGGGAATAATTCAATCGCTCTATTTCTTCTTTGCCGATAGTTTCGTATGCTTCCACTATGAAAGGGTTGTAATTATAAAGTTCATCCCTGTATTGTTTTAGAATTTCGGAAGTGTATTCTCCATTTTCGGTCAATAGCTCCATTTGTCGCACGGTTTCGATATTCTTTTCCCTAAGTGAAATGGTATCTCGTTCTCTTTTGAGCCTTTCCTTATCTCCGAGTGGAAACCAAGCATTTTCGTATATCAGGCTGAAACGTCCTGTATTCTCATAAGCTTCTTTTAATAACTGTTTGTGGTTATAAAATGACTTAACCGTTTCTTCATCCATGTAATTGTCGATAGCGAAATGATTTTTATCTCCGTTCCTGTCGATAAACTTGTTATAGGGAATAACATTCAATGCTTCAAGATAGGCTTGTTTATAATTAAAATCAGATGCCGTATCATACAAGTTTTTTATTTTATGGTGGATTTCTTCACAACATTTTAGATACATTCCTATTTCAATCGGTGTGCGTACTGGCAAATTGGAATTAATATTGGTAATATGTACAACGGTAGATACTCCATTTTTCTTTCTGAATCTGCCGATTATCTGCGGTGCTTCGGTATTGGGGTCTATCATCGAATGTTGTGCATAATACAAATCGGTAATCATTATCAGGTCTATATCTTTGTCTAACTCTATATCTAAGGCTGAATAGAAACGGCTTGTAAAGAAATTGTATCGTTTCATTTTCTTTTCTTCCCAATGTTCGTATGCGGTTTTATAGGAACGCTCATTGAGTTTAACCACGCTTTTGTCGGAGCAAAATACAGCGGATTCCTTTTCTATCTCAAGTTGTTTAATGATTGCTTCTATGGTATCGGTAGAGTTTAGAAAAATACAAACATCTTTGGATGTGCTGTTTTCTTTATTAAAATCTTCCAAGACCTCTAATACCTTGCGAAGTGTTCCGAGTATGCAATTTGTTGTTATCAGATGAAGATTCCTTGTATAATCGTATTCAGGAACTACATTTATAACTTTAAATCCTTTCTCCTCAAATCGTGGGTCACTCGGAAGTATCGGAGTTGCCGAAACGAAAGCTTTATTTTCAAATTTGAAGAAATCGTCTATTGGTAAAGCTATATCCTGCCTGTAACAGACATCTTGAACTATTTTCTGACATTCATCGAAAAGCAGGAAGAAATCTTGATATATATCCATGCCGTATTCCCAAATAGCATCTTTGACTTTTCGGAAGCTTTCGGGAGTAGTCAGTATTTTATAATCTCCCCTATGAGTTTCGAGATATTTCAGTACATCATCCGCATAAACTCCCTCATATACTCCGAATACCTTTTTCTTATGCTGTTTTTCTTTTCCTCTGATAACAGGGACATTGGGTTCGATAATGATTGAATGCCTTTTAGCTTCTATTTCGGAAAAGGTCGCACCCAAACCTGTGAGTCGTTTATTAAGTATGGTATTGGGTTCTATCATTCCGTTGGGTAGTATATCGGTAAGGAATTGGTCTTGTTGTATGGATATTGATTTTGTGTTCATATCTATTTTATTTTAAATGGTAAATAAAAAGAGGGAAGTTTTTGGCTTCCCTCTCACTTGGCGGTTCTTATCAGATAAGATTATTTTCCATTAGATATTTCTCTAGCTCTTCGTTTATTAGGAAGTTGAAAACTATTTTCCCTTTTCTAAATTGTATGAAAGCATTAAAGTATTTTGCTCCTTTGAAAACTGATAAAGTATTAACTCGAACTCTTTTTTCTACCATCAGTTTAAATAACTCTAAAGATAAGTCCTGTTCAGTCTTACTTGCTTCAAATCTTACTTCATCGAATTTTATTTCGGAAGCTTTTCCTTGCAGGAGATAATTTATAACTGCTTGTGCAATTTCGGTATAAGCAGGGATATAGAAGTTATCTGTTCTAAGGGGATAAACTGCATCCATTTTAAATATTGGATATCCATCTTTACTGGT
>DQAM01000221.1 GCA_003523545.1 Dysgonomonas sp. | reverse complement strand
TTTTTGAACTATTATAAAGGCCTGGCTTTAAACCTGGCACATCGTTTCGATGTTAGAAACAATACAACTGATTTTAAAGAAACTGTAGATAAAGTATTGGAATATATAAAGTGAACTATAATCTCGAAATACAAAAGTTACTGCTCGAAACGGATAAGCTTACTAATCCGGACGACCGCATAGCTGTTTTCAAAGAAGCGATAAAGCTTGCCGATGCCAACAGGGATGTCGAATGGGCGTACGAGTTGCGCATGGATTTGATACGTGCAGAGCAATATACCAATCATTCGCGGGAAAGCATACCCGCTTTCGCGTGGATACTGGATGCCCATGACAATCATCCGGATATGTTTTCTGAATTAGATATTCTGTATGAATATAAATGGCTTGCAGGGGTGATATTCAACAATCTGGATGTTTCGTTACAGCAGATTGATAATATTCTGGACGATTTCAGGCAGAGGCTTCTGCGCAATAATTTCACCAGCCGTGAGTACTTCAATATACGGATAAACCAATCTCTTTTTAAAGGAGAAAAAATGCTGGCTCGTGAGTATCTCGATCTGCGGGATATGGAGCCTACCGACAATATGTCTTCGTGGGCAGCGGATTTGATAACTACTATTTATGTCGAAATGTTGGAAGGCGATTTCGAAAATGCCCTCAAAAATATAACTGAATTTGTAACTTACCGCTCAGAGCATGGAATGAATATTATTCATGTATACAGCGGGCTTATATATTACCTGGGAGGTAAAACTTATGATCCGCAGATCGAAGCATATTTTGACGAGATGGATAAAGAATTTTCCGGAATGAAGAAATATCCTTTCCAATTATATGAACTATCCCTGATGATGTATTATATGGCCAGGCACAGGAAAGACCGGGCCTGGGTATATTTTGAGCAGTTTGTAAACTGGGAGATAGGCGCGGAAGATTCCATACGTTTCGATTTTGCTTTGTCCGTTTTACCATTGTTGAAAGACGGAGGTACCCGTAATATGGATTTTATAAGCGTTCACCAGCCTTATTTTAAAGAAGATAAATTGTATAATCTGGACGATGTGTACCAATATTATCTGCAAACCGCAGCCGACCTGGCGCAGCGCTTCGATGAAAGAAATAAGAATAAACACTTTTCGGAGCAATTGAATGAACAATTACAACAACTCATTTAAAAACTACATGTTATGAATCAGCCGTTAGCAGAACGTATGCGTCCCAAATCATTGGATGAATATATCGGTCAGAAGCATTTGGTCGGAGAAGGTGCTGTATTGCGCAAAATGATCGATTCGGGGCGGGTGCCTTCGTTTTTATTGTGGGGGCCTCCCGGAGTGGGTAAGACCACGCTGGCGCAGATTATCGCTAACACGCTCGATACGCCTTTTTATACACTCAGTGCTATCAACTCGGGTGTAAAAGATGTGCGGGAAGTAATAGAAACGGCAAAAAGAAGTGCCGGTACGATGTTCGATACACGTACACCCATACTTTTCATCGATGAAATTCACCGTTTCAGTAAATCTCAGCAGGACTCTCTATTGGGTGCCGTAGAAACCGGGGTGATAACATTGATAGGGGCTACTACGGAAAACCCTTCTTTCGAGGTGATTCGTCCATTATTATCGCGCTGTCAGGTATATGTGTTAAAATCTTTGGATAAGGAGGATTTGCTTACCCTGATAAACCGTGCTCTGAGTGAAGATATTATCCTTAAAGATAAAAATATAGAGGTTAAAGAAACCGATGCTCTGCTTCGTTTCTCGGGTGGGGATGCCCGTAAGCTTCTCAATATCCTTGACCTTGTGATCTCGGCAGATGAGAGCGATAGGATTGTAATAACAGATGAGGTAGTGACAGAACGTCTCCAGGAAAATCCGGCAGCCTATGATAAAGGCGGAGAGATGCATTACGATATTATTTCGGCGTTCATCAAGTCGATACGCGGAAGTGATCCTGATGCGGCTATTTACTGGCTGGCCCGGATGGTCGCAGGCGGTGAAGACCCTAAATTTATTGCGCGCCGTCTGCTGATTTCTGCCGCCGAAGATATCGGTCTTGCCAATCCTAATGCGCTTTTACTGGCAAATGCCTGTTTCGATGCCCTCCAGAAGATAGGCTGGCCCGAAGGACGCATCATCCTGTCGGAGACAACGATCTATTTGGCAACATCCCCTAAGAGTAATTCGGGTTATGAGGCTATTGATAAAGCTTTGGCACTAGTGGAAAAGACAGGAAATCTTCCTGTGCCTCTTCATCTGCGTAATGCTCCTACTAAGTTGATGAAAGAACTCGATTATGGCAAAGAGTACAAATATGCACATAGTTTCGAAGGTAATTTTGTAGAGCAGGATTATCTGCCGAAAGAGATTCTCGATCAGAGGTTCTGGGAACCTCAAGATAATCCGGCAGAGGCCCGTATTTTGGAAAGTCTGCGGAAATTATGGAAAAAAAGATATAAGTAAAGTAGTATATCCTTAGATATTCTGTGCTTATTAACAGATGAAATATTCTCCAAAATGGGCAATGTATAATAAAAGGCATGATTGGTATATTAGATGCTAAGCTAAATCGGTTTTCTCAGATTCTATTTCTAAATTTGTTAGTGTCAATTATACAACGAATAGATAATGAAGAGAGAATTAATTTGCTTAACAGGCTTTATTTTAAGCCTGTTTTTTTTCATATCTTGTAACTCAGAACCAAAATATACTCAAGATGTTTCCGGATTTGAAATGATCCAAAATGATCTGCAAAAGAGATTTGGAGCTGATGCTTACTATACGGATATAAGCATTATAAATTCTCCCACAGCCGAATCCGGTACCGGAATAAGTCTTCATCTCACCGTAACGAAAGACCCTCAGTCGATGAAGATGCAGGAATGGATTTACAATCCGCATACTAGTTGGAATAATACCACCAACATCACGCTCAAGATTCCCGAAGGTGATAATGCAACAAGTTACATGTACCAGTTGGGCGAAAAATTCGATCTGAAAAAAATAGGCCAGCTCATTGATAATTCAGCAAGAAAGATCGAAGAAGAGAAAAATATAGAGAAAGTTGTATTAGATAGGGTTTTGCTTAAAACTCCCGACAATGCGGATGTATCTGAAACTACGGTTTTTATCAGAATGAAACCTCATAATGGAGGTACTTCTTTTAACTTCCGATATGACCTCGAAGGTAAATTATTGGCTTTTGATTATTGAATACTATATATTGGTAAATTGATTGGTTCCTCCTTTCCCGGTATGGGAGAGGGGGAATTAAATTATTACAACCGCAGGTTAAAGCAGTATTCTTGCTAAAGCTTCTGCACATTTCTCACCATCCATGGCTGCAGATACAATACCTCCTGCATAGCCTGCTCCTTCTCCGCAAGGGAATAGCCCTTTTATTTCGATATGCTCATATGTCTCTTTATCCCTTACAATGCGTACAGGTGATGATGTACGGCTTTCCACAGCCAGCATTATCGCATCGTTCGTAAGATAACCTTTCAGGTTTTTTCCGATTTTTTGCAGTCCCTCACGCAGCCTTTCTGTTATGAACGCCGGCATCCACTCGTGAAGCGGCGACGATACGATTCCGGGTGCATAGGATGTCAGAGGTAAAGTGTTACTTTTTCTTTTGTTGATAAAATCATATAATCTTTGTGCAGGCGCTGTCTGTTTCTTCCCGCCTTCGTGCCATGCTTTTTCTTCGATATCTTCCTGAAGCTTGAGAAGAGCCATTTCTCCGTATTCCTTATATTCAGGGAAATCTTCGGGATGGACTTCCACTACTACGCCCGAATTAGACCATTTCGAACCCCGGTTAGAAGGTGACATTCCGTTCACAACTAGCTGTTTGGATCCGCTGGCTGCCGGAACTACTATTCCCCCCGGGCACATACAGAAAGAGTATACCCCTCTTCCGCCCGCCTGTGTAACAAAACTATATTCGGCAGCAGGCAGATATTCACCCCTGCCTTCAGGCGAATGATACTGTATCTGGTCTATCAGAAGTGAAGGGTGTTCTACACGGACACCTATAGCCAGGCTTTTGGGTTCGAGTTTAACATCTTGTTCATTGAGCATATAATACACATCTCTTGCGGAGTGCCCGGTTGCTAGTATTACATGGCCATAAAATGTCTTACCGTTGTGTGCCCTGATTCCTTTCACTTTTTTATCTTCAATGAGGAGGGATTCCATACGTGTTTCGAAATACACCTCACCTCCCGATGCAATAATCTGTTCCCGCATTTGCTCTATAATGGCAGGCAGTTTATCTGTCCCGATATGGGGATGTGCGTCTACCAGTATATCTGCTCCGGCTCCATGTTGGCACAATACATTCAGTATTTTTTCAATGTTACCTCTCTTTTTACTTCTTGTATATAGTTTCCCGTCCGAGTATGTTCCGGCTCCTCCTTCACCAAAACAATAATTGGAATCGTTATCGACCGTATGTTCCCGGCTTATTTTTGCCAGGTCTGTTTTTCGTTCCCTTACTGTTTTTCCCCTCTCGATTACTATTGGTTTAATGCCTAGCTCTATCAGCCGCAGCGCTGCAAATATACCGGCCGGTCCTGCTCCTACAATGACAGCATGAGGAGCATCTTTTACGTTCGGATAATATATTGATTCAAAGGTATTTTCCGGCTCCTGCTCATTAATATAAAGACGGACGCGAAGGTTGATAAGTATATTTCGTTGACGCGCATCGATAGAACGCCGTATCACACGGAAAGAACGAATGTCATTTATGGCAGCCGAGACTTTAGATGCTGCCGCTGATTTTACTTTCTCCGGGTCGGAAGCATCTTTGGGATTAAGACGCAGATCTGTTTCTAGTTGCATATTTGCAGTGAAAAATTATTTGAAAGACAAATATAAATGAAATTACCGTCATAAAATTATGAAGGATTAATTATTCATCTTTAAAATGTATGGGTTGATAAACAATATGGGGAATAATGCTGCGTCAGTTTATTCAGGTTGTGGTTCTATGTCAGCTGTATCCTGATTTTGAGTATTTACTTTCTTTATATATTCCGAAGGTGTTATGCCTTCAATCAACTTGAACACCTTATTGAACGTCGACTGGTGTTTGAATCCGGAAGATGTATAAATGTATTTAATCGTATACTTGTCCTGGTATCTATCTCCCAGCATATGTTTTACCATATTGA
>DQAM01000150.1 GCA_003523545.1 Dysgonomonas sp. | reverse complement strand
GCCATCGCCCCGCTCATAAGCAAGTGATCGGGTTCCGTTTTGTGTACTATTGAAATCGTAATATTCTATCTGTACGCTGTCTTTGTTTATCATTATAATATCCTCCTGTACGGTTGAATGGGTACTAGCTCCTGTTGGACTTTGGCAGCTTAATAATGTAATAGCCATCGACAATAGACAGATTTTCATAGCTAAAAGAGTACTTAGATTATCTTTCCAGAGGCTCAAAGGTTTCTGTTTTCTCAAACTTCCCGGTATTTCCATCTATAATATAGCGGGTAACGTAATATTTTTTTGTCTCAGGATATATTGTTACAAACCATTTAGGGGGTTCTATCTCTTTTCCCTGTTTATTTATAACCGCTCTTTTAAATGTAATATCCATTAACTGCATTATTTCACGATAAAATTTATAGTTTGTGCGTAGAATAGGTGTTTCGGTAATGATATTCTCACCTGTCTGACGGTTAAACCAGCCTTCTTTTTCCAATAAATGAATAATGTCTTCGCGTTTGACGGCTCCGAATTTCTTATCTTCATCCACTATCTTAATGCAGTTGCCGTTTTCATCAAAATACTCCCGTTTGCCAAATGCTACTGGCGCAAATTTACCTCGCTCTTTGATCATGCCATTCAAATGATATTCTTTATAAATCACATAAAAATCATTTGCCGGAGCATATTCTTTACATGCTCCATAGGATGAATTTTTCATACTCCACCATTCCATTAGCCAGCCATCGCCCCGCTCATAAGCTAACGATTGAGTTCCGTTTTGTGTAATATTGAAATCGTAATATTCTATCTGTACGCTGTCTCTATTTATCATTATAGTATCCTCCTGTGCGATTGAATTGTTCTTTTGGTTTAATTTATTTTGCCCCTGACAACTGAGCATCAGAGACATTAATAATAAAATGATTAGTTTCATCCGGTGTTTATTTGTTTAAATTGGTATTTAATGTTTCCCACTGCCAATGAAAAAAACTTTGTGGTTCCACCCAAATAAGGTAGCAATAATCCATAATATTGTCGGTTTTTCCGTCTTCGTATGTATATTTCGCTCCATCATCGGTATTGCCATTAAAGGTATGCGGTAGACCCAATGTATGCCCCAGTTCGTGCACCGGAGTTGATCTGTCTATTGGGCCAAAGCAAATCGTGAAGTTTTGACCAGAAGTTGAAAAACCTCCAACTGTCGTTGCTTCATCCGGTACAAAATAGAGACGATAATAATTTTTTGCATGATACTCTTTGGATAACGGATGATCCGTTAAAAGTTTTCTTAATTTTTCGGAGTTTGAATAGCTATAATCAAACTGATCTTTTACACCATTACTGTTTGTATCTATACAGATATTTTCGTAATCGGAATTTCCGTCAAGATCAATTTCTTCAACCACTACGTTTGCTTTTACATACGCCTGTGCTAAAAACATATTTAAAATTTCTACTTGCACCGGAGGTAAGTTTATCACCATCGGTTTAGGGGGCGGTGGTGGGGGAAGCGGAAATTTCGGGAAACTAAAGGGCGTATCCCCTGTAGTCGGCAACGGGAAAGTGGGTACGACAGGGGGCGCAGGTTCAGGCGGACGCATAGGTATTGGCACCTCACCACCCGAACCGGGTGTAAGAGGCCCCACTTCAATAGTAGGTATAGTAAGCCCTCCTTTGGGATCTTTTGACTTATCAAGTCTTGTCTTTATATTAAAAAACACTACATCTATTTTACGCCAGTGGGCATCATCATTAGGCAGGAAGCGGAGCATACCGCACAGTTCGGGCAGTACCAGCGGTGACCCTTCCTGCGGGTACATTTTCAGACGTCCGTTTTCTTTTTTCACCATTCCTTCTTTAGCGGCATCGGGTACGGCATAGGCTTTCAGACGAACTTCTTTATCGAATTTTTTGCTGGATGTGATTTCTATCGTATAAGCAAAGTTCGGCGTCGGTCTTGTACCTGCGGTTACAGCCGGTGAGGTGATTTCAGCTGGTTTGACGTTTATAGTCAGTACACCGTCTGTTTCCACACGCGGATTGTCAAATACAAAGAGTATCTCTTTGGGGGTCTCTTTAACATATAAAAAGAGCTGTAATCCGATTGTTTTTCCTTCTACTAAAGTCACCACAGGGGCCAAATATTCTTTCAGGAAAGGCTCGGCATCTGTCCCTCCCAACAGGCTGATTTTGGGATAATCTTTCTTATGATTATCAGCCATGGTAGTATCCGCAATAAAGTTGTCCCTCACTCCGGCTTTCGGATAATTCACACCGGAACCTGTTCCGGAGTTATTCCCATTTGCTACAATTCTGTCTTTTTCCCAAAAAAGCAAGCGGGATACGGTTTCGTAATGCCTTCCTAAAATGCCTTCTCCCGCAAAATCTCTTTCACTGAAAGGTTGGTCATTACAAGGTTCATTTATTTTAATGGGCTGTTTGGTTCGACCATATGTTCGATTTGATATGCTATACCCAGTAGATGAGTTCATATCTCCGATCCTGTACCACGAAAAGCCGAATGAGCCGTCATAATCTGTTTTCGGGCGGAAATCGACCCTGCACTTGGCTTCACTGGCATAGTCATTCTTTTTGGGCGCATTCGGAAGTGAAAGTACAGGCATGGTTTTAGTAGACAACTCTACTTCTTCGTCTTTGATATAGGGGATAGAAACTTTTTTCATTGAAGACGTATAAGGCGTAAACGGGTAACATTCGATTTCTATCTTGTTAATCCTGTCATTAAAAAACTGATATTCAAGAACGGCTACATTGTTTTTCATAGTCTCTGTGCGCGGCGTGGCTACAGCATCTGCATTACACATACATTGAACCATTTTTCCATACATTCCCCGGGTATGGATATGCAGGTATACCGTTTCTTTTTTGAGCAGTGCATCCGTCCGTGCCGGGGAAAGCGTACCGAATTTTATTTCTTTCGTATCGCTCCAGTGGAGCGCTTCAATTTTCGGTCCGCCTTCACTGCTTAGTATCTCAACTGTTATAGTTTTATAACGTAAAAGTGAATAGATATTTTTAAGCCAATTGGAGGGATCGGACTTCATGGAGAAATAAATATTTACAGCAGCTCCTGCCAGCTCCTCGGGCAGTGTGATATATACAGGATCCGAACTGCAAGAGGAAGATTGATTTTGGGTTATCCATGTACATTTTTCCTGAGGTTTAGAAGAGAGGGTAAACGTGCCGTATGTCTTATGCAGATCAAATTGCTTTTCATGCAAATGACATTCAACTTCTACCGTTTCCCCTTCTTTTAAAGGACGCGTAAAAATGAATACAAGGGGTATCTTTTCGTTTGCCTTCACTTTTGTGTCATTGTCTTTTCCTACTTTGATCGATACTATTCCCAATTCATCCATTGTAGTTAGTTTTTATTCGATTATTATTTTGTCCAGGCAGTCCATAGGTTGTCCGTTAATCAATTGTTCGCCTGTTGGATCCAATAGTTCCATCAAAGGATGCTGCACCATAGTTACAGGCATGGGTATCTGTCCATGAAATATAAAACTAATACATTCGGGTCCGCCCAACGCACAGGCTGCCTTACTCCGGTCTGTCAGCAATGCAGCAACCTTGTCCACCTTTACTTTGGTAAAAGTATTGGTCCATTGTAAAATGCTCGGTACGCAAGGCTTAGG
>DQAM01000441.1 GCA_003523545.1 Dysgonomonas sp. | reverse complement strand
CTCTCTTCTATAGTTTGTTCAGTTTCGTTCTTTAACTCCTCGGCATTTTCATTAACCGCCTTATTGGTTGTTTCAACAGCCATTTTGGCTCCGCTTTTTATGCTGTCTAACCCGTTAGACAAAGCAGATTCTACTTTGTCTGTATGAGAATCATTGTTTGCTTTTGTACCGTCACATGCAGTAAAAGACAGTGTTGCTGCAAGAGCTATTGCTAAAACATAAATTTTTTTCATTTTCTTTTCTGTTTATAATAAATAATCCATTTCAAATAGATGAGTATAAAACAGAAATCAGATATAAAAGTTCTTAGAAAATCATTACTTTTTCATATTTCTGAGTTAAATATCTACAATATCTCTTTTGTTAAAATAATTTATTGATGATCAGTTTATTAATGGTGCTGGTGATCTGATAGTTACTCTGCCCGGAATAATGGATTTATCATTGAAAACTATTCTTATATATTTTATTTTTAGATAATATAGAATTTTTATTCTGTATGTAAATTTTACATCGTAATCAGATGATTGCACTTATTCGGGAATCCACAATCCGAATTAAATATTCAATGATTTAATTTCCCGTTAATTTTGACTACTTTTGCGCTTTAAATTATGTAAGAGAAGTATGTTTGATTTAACGGCAGTCAAAGGAATAATATTCGATTATGGCGGTACCATAGACAGTAATGGTACGCACTGGGCAGAGGTTTTATGGAAATCCTATATGGATCACCAGGTCCCTGTAAGTAAAGAGCAATTCAGGGAAGCATACGTATATGGAGAGCGGTATCTGGCTACTCATCCTGTAATAGAACCTCAGCATAATTTTTATGACCTGCTGAAAATCAAAGTGGAATTACAGTTCGGTTATCTGCTCGAAAAAGAATTTTTAACTAAAAGTGAGAAATCAAAATCCTATATACTTGATATTTCGGGGCAATGTTATACCTTTGTTCAGGAAATCGTAAGTAAAGAAAAATCTCTACTGTCCGTATTGAAACAGCGTTATCCGATAGTTCTCGTATCTAATTTTTACGGAAATGTCGGATCGGTAATCGGTGATTTCGGACTGACGGAGTTCTTTGATGATATTATTGAATCGGCAGTAGTAGGTATTCGTAAGCCGGATCCTGCTATATTCGCTTTAGGTGTTGAACGTATCGGTTTGCCTGCGGAACATATTGTTGTAATAGGAGATTCTTATTCGAAAGATATTGTTCCGGCCCGTAAAAACGGCTGCCAGACTATCTGGCTCAAAGGGCCGGGATGGGGCGATGATGACGCAGATGCGACAGCCGATGTCATAATTACTGATTTCATGGAGTTGAAGTCAATTTTTCAGATCGATTAGCAGGAATTTCCTGTATAGTGTGTTAATATCACAGAGTCGATTGCCTACCTCTTTTTAATAATGGAAGCCGTTTGTAAGGCCGAAAAGCCCGGGTTGGGAGAATAAAATGAAAAGAGAGTACAATGGAAGCTGTTTTATTATATGCCGTTTCAAAAATAAAACCGATAAACGGCACCGGTTTAATGAAGCTGCGGGTTGCAGTGTAACTTAAAATTAAAAATTAAAAAATGGAAAAAGTACAAATTAAAGAAGCCAAAGGTAAACTTGGGGTTCTTGTTGTTGGAGTAGGTGGTGCAGTTGCTTCCACGTTTATTGCGGGTACACTTATTGCCCGTAAAGGTATGGGTGTTCCTGTAGGTTCTATCACACAATTAGCTACAATGCGTCTGGGCAAGAGAGAGGAAAACCGTTTCCCGAAGATTAAAGACGCAGTGCCTTTGGCAGATATGAACGACATCGTATTCGGCGGATGGGATTTGTTCGAAGAAGATGTTTACAAAGCTGCAAAACATGCTGAAGTATTGACCAATGAAGATCTGGATAAAGTAAAAGACGAATTGTCGGCGATCAAACCGATGAAAGCAGTATTCGACCAGGAATTTGTGAAACGTCTGCATGGTACCTGGGTAAAATCGGCACCTACAAAATGGGAGTTGATGGAGCAGGTAAAAGAAGATATCCGCAACTTTAAGAAAGAAAATAACTGCGACCGTATAGTAATGATCTGGTGCGGTAGTACAGAAGTATTTACTCCACTCGGAGAAGTGCACAAATCGCTGGCTGCCCTGGAAAAAGGAATGAAGGAAAACCACAAAGATATTGCACCTTCTAACATCTATGCTTATGCCGCGATATCAGAAGATGTAGCATATATCAACGGTGCTCCTAACCTGACAGTGGATATTCCAGCTATGTGGGAACTTTCTGAGCAAAAACGGGTTCCTATCTGCGGTAAAGACTTCAAGACAGGACAGACTATGTTGAAGACTGTTCTTTCTCCTATGTTGAAGACTCGTATGCTTGGGCTTAGCGGATGGTTCTCTACAAATATTCTGGGTAACCGCGACGGAGAAGTTCTTGACGATCCGGGTTCATTCAAGACTAAGGAAGAGTCAAAGCTTTCGGTTATAGATAATATTCTTCAGCCCGACCTTTACCCTGAACTTTATGGAAATGTATATCATAAAGTACGTATCAACTATTACCCGCCTCGTAAGGATAATAAAGAAGGATGGGACAATATCGATATTTTCGGCTGGTTAGGCTATCCTATGCAGTTGAAAGTGGATTTCCTTTGCCGTGACTCTATTTTGGCGGCTCCTCTTTGCCTCGACCTGGTTCTGTTTACAGACCTGGCACAACGTGCCGGTATGGGTGGAATTCAGGATTGGCTGTCATTCTATTTCAAGAGCCCGATGCACGAACCGAGCAAAATCGCAGAACATGATTTGTTCATTCAATATGTGAAGCTGAAAAACACGCTTCGTAAAATGATCGGAGAAGAAACAGTCGATTTTATCGACTAATTTAACTATTATAACTTTTTCTTGAGAAAGCCTGGTATTCAATAAGAAACCAGGCTTTTTTTATATCTAAAGTACCATTAAAAATCCAGTCCCAGGCTGAACTCGAATCGTCCGCCGTCTTTGGAACTGAAGTAAGAGAACTTACCGGTGTAATTCTTAAACAAAGTAATCCACAATCCTCCTCCTACCGAGGTATGCCATTTTTTTGAATCTTCGTCTGCGTACCACACCCGTCCGTAATCGACACCCCCGAATACGCCATATAAA